>JAICUM010000085.1 GCA_025935855.1 Pirellulales bacterium
AGCTCGTAGTCAACTGGGCGCGGCGCGGTGGTAGCGGCATCGGGCACAGTTCCGCCGTGCAGACGCATCCAGGGGCCGCGGATGCTGGCGAAGATGCTGACCGGTGAGCCGTCGGACGTTCTTCCCGTGAACTGATAGACGTCGAACAGCGAGGCGACGGGAAGCTGCCGGCCCGTCAAACCGGAGAGATTGAGAGCCTGATCGAGGTCGATGGGCGCCGCCGCGGTGGCGGACAGCGGATTGCCGGCCCAGGCGTGGACATCGGTGAATTTGGCGGTGGGCCCGAAGCTGACCTGGCCGGGCGTGGCGATGAAGGCCATGTCGAATCGCCCGAACACGGGAAGCAAACGGGTGGGCATTTCAAGCCCGGGATAGTCGACCGCGAGGGTGCTCTGCTTGGGAAGGAACGCGTAAGGCCTGACCGTCCCGAGAACGGGCGATTGGCCCTGAGCGATCGCCGCCGCCAAGGATGCGAGGGCAATTGCGGAAAGAATGAACAGTGAAGCGCGCGCGAACCGCATGGCACACCTCCAATTGAGAAGAGCTAGCCGAAATCATATCGTGAAGTTAAACCCCGCGGCCAGCGATTTTGGTCGAATCTGTCGGAGGTTTAATGGCAGGGAGGCTTGCCCTATCAGCGTGTTGGTGGGGTGACCCTGGTTCAGGTTGGCGCAAGGCGAAGCCGGACCCGGCAACTAATGCCGGACCCGGCCCCCAACAAAGTCGCCTCTATGATTGCCGAGCCGCGGCTGCTGGAAGCCGCCGCTACGGGGGGCTGAGCGCCCGTTGGCTCACTCGGAGCCGTGCAGCTTCACGAGCTTGTTGTACAGCCCGAGGATCAGGAACGTCGGGGCCCATTGGCCGACGAACAATGACTTGTGTTCTTCGCCGAGGGCCTGAAGGGTGAGGGATCCGACGATCGAGGCGCCCGCGGCCCATAGAAAAATGTCGGACGGCAGCTTGGCGGTTTGCTCTTCGATCATCCGGGCGACGACGCCTTCGCCTTCGTGGGCAGACGCTCCGCGGCGGGACATGGTGGCTTGCGACATGGCTTGAGCCTCTCTCTTTTTTGAGTGTTGGTGAAGGATGAAGTCGGTAGACCTTCCTCCGAACGATGCAAATGTTAAACCGTTGCGGGGGCTAGCATTCTGGAAGTTTCCATTCCGAGTGCGCGGCGCCGCGGCCTTTTGTCGCCACGGAGGCTTAAGATTTGCAGCGAGGACAACTGAGCGGTCACCGGGTGGTCGATTGGAGGCTGAATTTCAATGAAGCGCGGCGCGAAGTCTTGGTGGCAGCTTCTGCCGCAGACATTCAGCGATTGGTACAACGACAAGGCGCCGGAGCTGGGCGCGGCGCTGGCGTTTTACACGGCACTGTCGGTGGCGCCGCTGTTGGTGATCGTGCTGGGGATCGCGGCCCTGGTGTTTGGTCAGGAGGCGGCCAGCGGGGAGATTATCAACCAGATGCGGCAAATGATTGGCGAGCAGGGCGCCAAGGCGATTGCGGATATGGTTCAGAATGCCAATCAGCCCAAGCAGGGCACGATCGCGACGGTGCTGAGCGTGGCGACGCTACTGTTCGGCGCCTCGGGGGTTTTTGGCGAGTTGCAGAGCTCGCTGAATACGATTTGGCGGGTTCAGCCGAAGCCGGGCCGCGGCCTATGGGGCGTGATTCACGATCGGTTTCTGTCGTTTGCGATGGTGCTGGGCGTGGCGTTTTTGTTGTTGGTGTCGCTCGTGATCAGCACGGTGCTGACGGCGTTGGGGACGCTGCTCAATCAGCTTCCCGAGGCGATGCACTGGATTGCCCAAGGACTGAACATTGGCGTTTCCTTTCTCGTGATTACGCTGTTGTTCGCGATGATCTTTCGCGTGTTGCCGGACGTGAAGATTTCGTGGTGGGACGTGTGGCTGGGGGCCCTTGTGACGGCGGCGCTGTTCACGGTGGGAAAGACGGCGATTGGGCTGTACCTGGGGCGTAGCGCGATGGCGTCTTCTTATGGCGTGGCGGGGTCGTTCGTGGTGTTTCTGGTGTGGGTGTATTACTCGGCACAGATTCTTTACTTCGGCGCGGAAGTGACGAAGGTGTACGCGAACCGGTTTGGATCGAAGATCGTGCCGGCGGAGAATGCGATACCGACGTCGGCGGCGCCCGCGCCGGCGCAGCACGCGGAACATCCGCAGGGACGGCGGGCGACGCGGCCGGCTCGGCCGTTGATTGGGTACTGAAGCGGCGTTGCGGGTTGACTTGGCTGCTGTGAGGCTGCCCTTCGTCGGCGTCTGCGGCGTCTATTTTCGGCGTGTAGAGAGTTTACGCCTGAATTATTTGCCACGGCACTTTCGATCGTGTAGCATCGGCCACTCTGATCAGCCTGATAACAAGACCGACTTGTCTTTTTTTCTCTGTGGGGGGCTCGTCGCCGATGCACGGTCATTGTCTCGCTCTACGCACATGGCGCGCGTTGGGCGTCTTTGTTTTATCCGCGGCGGTTTTTCAAATCGCGTTGCAAGCGCATGGCCAGCTCGTCGTTACCGAGATGATGGTCAATCCCAAGAGCACCAATGACTCCGTGTGGGAGTGGATCGAAGTTCAAAACACCGGGGCCGGGGCGATCGACTTGAATGGCTACATCGCGGGCAAGCTGGGCGAAACGAACAACACGACCGCGAATATCTCGACGGCGACGGCCGCCGACACTGTAATTCCGGCTGGCGGCGTCGGCGTGTTGTACGATGCCGCGGAGACGAATTTCGATGATCAGGTCTTTCGCCAGGCGTGGAACCTCTCGGCGAGCGTGCCGGTGATTGCGGTGGATGGTTGGCCGGCGCTATCGAACAGCGGGACGGGGCGCGACTTTGGGTTCTGGCCGGATGCCGCCGCTTATAGCTCGTCGCTTGTCGATGACGGCACGGGCACGATGAAGGTGAGCAACTTCAATGGCGCGGCCTTTAGTGTTGATTACATCAGCGGCTTTCCGCCAGTGGCCACGAATGGCCCGTCGATCGCATGGAATGGCCTGGGCAGCTACCAGGACGGCGGGAATTGGGGCGTGAGCCTCGCTGGGGTTAACGGCGCCGTGACGAGCGTGCCGGTGACGGTTAGCGGGACGCCAATCAACAACACGAACGATCGCGGGAATCCGGGGCGTGTGCCTCCCGGCTCTGCGGCGACGGGGTTGTTAATCACCGAGGTGATGTACGATCCGGGCTCGACTCCGGAAGGGAATTGGGAGTGGGTGGAGATTTACAACAGCACGGGCGCGACGATCGACTTCGGCGCCACGCCGTATTTCTTTCACGACACGACCAGCACGAGCGATCTTACGGCGGCGAATGTTACGAGCGGCGTATTGCCGGCCAACCAAGCGGCGGTGCTGTTTAACGACGCGAACACGACGCAGAATATGATTGACGCCTGGGACCCTGGCGGCGCGCTTGGCACGCTGTTTATTCCGGTCGATAACTTTCCGTCGCTCAACAACGGCGGCGACACGGTTGCGCTGTGGGACAGCGCCGCGAAATACCAGATTGACGCGGCTGGCACTGATCCGCCGCGCTCCACGAACCAGGCGACGACGGCGCTCACGTACGACGACATTGCGCCGTGGCCGGTGAACAACAACGCGGCATCTATCTTTCTGGCGAATCTCGCGTCGTCGCCGGGCAGTGGAAGCAACTGGCTGCGGAGCAACGTTGGAGACTTCGTCGGCACGACGAACGCTGTGGCGGTGACACAGGATGTTGTCGTGCATCCGGGCGGGGACGTGGGCAGCCCGGGCAGCTTTAACGGCAGCGGCAATCCGGCGTTCTTGCCGGCTGACTTTAATCATGACGGGGCCGTGAATTCGACCGACCTGGCCGTGTGGAAGGGTTCATATCACCTCACCGCTGGCGGAGACGCGGACAGCGATGGGGACACGGATGGGGCGGACTTTCTGCTGTGGCAAAAGCAGGTTGGCAGCAGCTCAGCACAAGCCGCGACGGCAACGGTTCCGGAGCCAGCCGTTTGGAGTTTGCTTCATGCCGGCATCCTGACGTTCGCGACATGTTCGCGACGTAAACGCGGCGTTTCGCCCGTGGCTTCGATCTCCGACCCCCACTAGCCGGCGGCACACCTGCCGCCGGGAAACGGGCTGCGTCTGCCATTTAGTTGTCGAAAACACACCTCCTGCCAAAAATGGAGTCGGCCGCCTGGCGCGCTGCGCAAGCGGCCAATTTTCTTTGGGGGAGTAGGTCCCGCTTGCCGCGCGGGACCTTGCCATCGCGCATGGCTTAGCGGTTCGACAAGGTCCCTTCCGGCAGAAGGGACCTACTGGGAGCACTGGCATTGGGGACGAGGCGTTGGTTCTACGCGATCGCGGTCCGCGCGCTGTTGGCGGCGACGGCGATTCTCTTTGCGCTCCCGGCCGGAGCTCAGCTTCGCGTCGTAACGTACAACACGACGGGCGCTCCGCGCACCGGCATGGACATTGTGCTCAAGTCGATCGGTGAAGAAACATATGACGGGTTCGCTAAGCCGATCGACGTTTTGCTGTTGCAGGAGCAAAACCATGATCCGGGGTTGCCGGACACGCAGAAGTTTGTGGATTTGTTGAACACGATTTACGCGGGCGAGGGAATCAGTTACGCGCGGGGCAACCTGGCGGGCTTGGGCGACGACACGCAGACGATTGTCTATCGCACACAGACCGTTTCGCTGCTGAACGAAACGGCTATCGGAACCATAAGCTCCTCGGGCATGGCACGGCAGGCGCTCCGGTATGAGCTGCGGCCCGTGGGCTTTGACAGCACGGCGGACTTCTACATTTACAACGATCACTATAAGGCCAGCGACGGAACCGATGGCCCTGGCGCCACGCCGAACGCGGATCGCCGGCTGGCCGAAGCGACGACCATTCGTGCCGACGCCGATGCGCTTGGCCAGGGGTCGAACATCATCTACGTCGGCGATCACAACTTCTACCATTCCGACGCCACGGAGCCGGCGTGGGGCGAACTGACGTCCGCCGGCAATGGGCAGGCGTTCGACCCGATCAACCGTGTTGGCAATTGGCACGAGAATTCGGCGTTCGCCGATGTGCATACGCAAAGCCCGACGACGACGCAGCGCTATGGCGGTCAGGTCCCCGGCGGGATGGACGACCGGTTTGATTTTCAGCTGGTGAGCGGCGAGGTGCGCGACGGCGCGGGGTTCGACTATGTCCCCGGATCCTATCATGCGTTCGGTAACAACGGCACGACGTACAACACGGACATCGATGCACCGTCGAACACTTACGTTTTCTCGGGGGTGACTTCTTACGCGAAATCGCAAATTTTGACGGCGCTGGCGTCGGTATCAGATCATCTGCCGGTGATCGCGGATTATCAATTGCCGAACACCGGCGGGGGCACGACGCGACAAACGATTGCCAAGGACACGTTTGATACGACGCTTAATCGGGTGAGCTTTACTCAGACCACTTTTTCCAACCCAAGCAGTGGTTTTCAGACGTATCAAGCGCACGTGACGCCGTCGATTCCGACGCAGCTAATCGATGAGTCTACAGACGGCAAGCCGACAGACACGCAAGGCGTTATTAATACAGCGGCGAAATTGGATACCTGGTTTGGCGTAACTGACACCGTGAATGGAGCCAACCCTGGTGGCGACGCGACCGCGACTTGGGCCTTCAACGTTGCCGGCGCCGCGAACCTGCAAGTCTCGGTGGACATGGGAGCGATGGGCAATTTCGAGGCTGGGGGCGCAGATGCCGACACCTACACCTGGACCTATGCCCTGGACGGCGGCGCCTTTCATCCCCTTTTCACGTCATCGGTGGACGAAACAACGTCCGCCAACTACACGATGGCCAATGGCCAAGTAACAAATTTGATCGACCCGCTTTATATGACCAACTCGGCGAATGCAACTGTGCAGCTTTCTAACGTCTTGCAGACAATCACGTCGGCGATTGCGGGCACTGGGAATCAGTTGACGATTCGACTGTTTTCGCACACCGACGGGCAGGCCGAGGCCTACGCGTTCGATAACCTTATTGTGACCGGCCTGGTGGCCGCGAATCCGGCGGACTTTAACAACGACGGCTTGGTGAACTCGGCTGATTTGACGGCGTGGAGAAATAACTTCGGGCTGGCCAGCGGCGCGACGAAAGCTCAAGGCGACGCAAATAGTGACGGCTGCGTGGATGGTGCGGATTTCCTCGTTTGGCAGCGCTCGTTCGGCGCGGGTAGCGCGACTGCGATCGCCGCGACGGTTCCGGAACCCGCCACGCTGCTGTTAGGCGTCTTGCTGAGTGTGGCGGCGTTCAGCGGCCCTCGGCATTTTGCGCCCAATACGCCGAAAAATGAGTAATGCGGAGCAGCGGCTTCGCCAAATCGTCGCCGTGGACCAGTAAACTCCAACTTGCGACAACGAATTGGTAAGATCACTGTCGCCCCGTTGGGGCTTCGAGTCCTTCTGTGCCCGCCGTCCAGGCGTTTGCACGCCTGGCTATTAACTTTCGCCGCGTTGCGGCTATAGACGACGGGCTCAGTCCTGCCCCGCCGGCACCGGCACGTATTCGAAATCGCGCCATTTCATGGCGCGACGGAACGGTTCGATGCGGAGCATCACTTCGCCGTTTTGGAAGAGCCGCACGGTGCCGTTGGATTCGCTCACGGCGATCGCCACCGCTTGGGTTGCCCGGCTGATGGCGGCGGCGGCCCAGTGACGGGAGCCGACGCCTTTGCTCAGCGTGATGTCGGCGCCGGGCGCTGAGATGTGCTGGCACGCGGCTACCACAGTGCCGTCGGAGGCGACGACGAACGCTCCGTCGAGTTGGGCGATTTCCTTGATGGCCTCGCGGACCTTCGAGTCGCCTAACTGTCGCTCGTGCGTGCCGTAGCCTTTGACCGGGTCGAAGCCCAGCGGATGGCAGTGCTTGAGGACGGTGCGGTGATCGCCGACGACGAACAGCGTGCCGACGGGCTTCCCCTCGCGGCCTTCGCGGCCAATCGACACGGCAAGATCGACGGTTGTCTTGAGCGTGTCAAGCGGCACGCGCGTTTCGAGTTGGCGAAGATCGTGGGCGGTGAGCCGGCCGAGGTGCTCGTCCAAGCGGATGACGCTGAGCGAGTCGATCGTGCCGCCTTCGAAGCCGCTGTACAGGGCGATGACGCAGGAGGCGGGGTCGAGCAGATCGTCGGCCACGCTTTCCAATAGGGCTCGCGTGAGCTGTTCGTGAACCGGGGCGTCGATGGCGGAAAGCTGCACTGAGGCGAAGCCGGCCTCGGCGGCGCCTTGCAGGTGGGTGGGCCGGTCAGCCGCCAGGAGAACCTTCATGCCGTCGGTGGCTTTGCGCAGTTGCGCCCAATCGAGCGGGGCTTCGAGCAGGATCAGCAGCGTCTCGACTTCGTCGATCTTGGCGATGCGGCGTGCGAGGGAGCAGAAGGCCTCGAGCTGCTCGGAAAACTGTGAAGACGAAGTCATCCGGTAGCACGCTGGAGGGCTCGCCGAGGGGGCGCCGGCGGCGCGAGAGAGCGTCGCCGCCTGAGTGCGTGCAATGTAATCGAGCGTCGCGGGCGGTTCAATGGCGGTTGGGGAAAGACGCGGCGGGGCGCTCGCTGCGCGAGCGGGCCTCTCGCGGGCCGAGAGGGCTACACTTGCGCTAGCGGGCTACACTTGCGCGAGAGGGCTATCCCCTTAGCGGGTCGCGCGATTCCTGGTGGCGACGGGGGCGCCGGCTGAGGGTGCGTCGTATTTAGCGAACGCGAGGCGGTCGTACAGGACGAGCGAGTGGATCGCGTGGCCGAGCGGGCCGGCTTCCCATTCACGGGTGCGGTTCGCCCACATGATGTTGGCCAGGTAGTTCACCGCCCGCACGGTGCGGTAGTTGGTGAGCTGCGCGTCGTCGGCGGCGTAGACCAGGAACTCGAGAATGTGACCGGTGGTCTTCAGCCGGCGGTCGATGTCCGGCTCGTTGCCGGGGCCTTTGAACCACTCAGTGCTGAAGCTGCCGTCGTTATTCTGCAGCCGGTACGCGTAGTTCTGGTAGTTGGCGACGAACTGGGCCGCCTCGGCGTAAACGCCGTCCACCGGCAGGCCGCTGGTTCGGCGTTTCTTCACGGCGAGCGTCAGACCGCTGAGGCGATGCGTGCCGCCGCACGCCGCGGTGCGAACGGGCTGCTGCATTTCCTCGCGGACGAGCGTGGGGAAATCCCACGTCATGCCCTGGTCGTTCACCCAACGGGCGTTGATGTCGAGATACCGCTGGAGGCCGATGAGCTTGAACGTGAGCTCGGTCTTCGGGTAGCAGGTTGATTTTTCGTGTTGGTTCAGGTCGGCGATGGTGAAGTCTTTGCCTTCGACCTTGATCGGATAATCTTCGCGAACGCGGGCTTGAGCCAGGATGGCGAGCAACTGGCCTTCGTGGCCTTGGAGGGCCGGGCCGACGCGGACGCGCAAGTCGCCGTCCTCGTTCAGATACATTAGCGTGCGGTTGCGGCAGGGCTGGTTGAAGCAGAGCCAGCCGACGGCGGTGATCGGCGCCCCCTCCGGTCCGCCCTGGCGGATGCGGCTATACAGCTCGTAGGAGAGCGTGCAGTGCATGACTTCCCAGGGGCCGCGGTCGCCGGTGTTCAGAGGGCGATCGTAGTAATACTTCAAGACCTGGCGGACTTTGTCGCGCAGGGCGCGCTGATTGTTTGAGAGCGGCGGTAGATAGCCTGAGCGAGCGCCGGCGGCGTCCTGCGTTTCGTAAGCGTCAGGGTTGAGCGGCGTGGCCGGCGCCTTTTGCGGGCGTGCTAGCCGGTCTGGCTCGCCGAGGGGCAGGCGGGCGCGGTCGCCCATTTTCTTGGGCGCGGCGGACAGTGGCTTGGCGCCTGGCGTCGTCGGATTGCTGCCACTGTCGCCAATCTCCGGCTCGACCGGATCGCCAGGGGCGTCGGTCGCGGGCGCCGCGTTCTCCGAGATGTCGTCGATCGGTTCGTCGTCGCTTACGCTTGGCGCGAGCGCCGGGCCTTCGGTTTCTTTGGGAGCCGTTTCTTCGGCGGCGGTTTCTTTTTTAGCTGGCGATTGCGATTCGGTCGCCGCCGCGTCTTTCTTCTCCTCGGCCGATTTTGGCGATGGCGCCGGTGTCGAATTCCGCGATTGGTTTTGCGAGCTGGACTTGGCGGAACGCCACTGGGTGCGGCCGATGATATGCGGGCCGGCGCCCACGGCGGCGAGCTGCGGCGAGTGGTTGGCTGAGAGAGTCGATGCCTCACGCAGCTCCGGCAGCACGCCGCGATCGATCATTGAATCGATCGAGGCGTCGATCGCGGTGTCGGCGGCGAGCTGGGCGCCGAGCGTGGACGACGGCAGCGGAGACGCATCTCGTGCCAGGCCGGGCGCGGCGAGAGTGCTTGCCGCGAGAAAGCTGAAAGCCAGCGAGCTGACGGGATGGCTCAAACGGCCGTTGCGTGAGCGCCCAATCACAGAAGTCCCCCCTCAATGTCCCATGCCTCGGCGGTGTGTGCCGCGACAGACTTCCCAAGTGCTGCTCCCTTGGTATCGGGGCGTGGGGGGGCCGAAGTTCACCCCGAAGGAGGGCTGGGGGGCAGGCGGGGAGGCATGGCGGGACGAGGCAAAATCGGCGGGTCGCCTCGCTAACGACTTACGACGAACGCCGCTAGCGGTGCTAGCCCTGGCGTCACTTGATCGTCGTGGCGCCGGCGGGCTGCGCGGCGATTGCGGTCGCATTCTGCGAGCCGCTGTGCTGCTCGGCGTATTGCCGCCAGGCTTCGACGTCGTTGCCGAGCTTGGTTTCGCCGGTGACGCTTTTCATGGCTTCGACGCCGGCGAATTGCATGGCCGGGTCGCGGTCCCGCAGCGCGGCGGCCAGGGCGTTCATCGCGGCGCGGTTCTTCATGGCGCCGAGGGCGTCCACGGCGGCGAGCCGGACATCGAGCTCCGTGTCGTCGGCGACAGCCTTGCCGAGCGCGTCGATCGCCGCGAGATCCTTTCGCTTGCCCACCATGCGGCAGCAGGAGATGCGCACGTCGCGGTCGTCGTCGTGCAGACCGGCCAGCAGGACGTCGCTGGCGAGCGGCGCCTTGAACTCGGCAATCGTTTCCTGGATCGCTTTGCGGACGATCGGATCGGGCTCGGTGCGAATTTGCTGTGCGAGCTGCTCGCACATGCGAGCTTGTTCGGCGTCGGTGGCGTTGCGGCCGCGCGGCGCCATTTCACGAATCGAGGCGGCCCGCATCGAGGGCGTGATGACGGAGGTGAGCTCTTTGTGGCGAAACGGCCACATCTGGCAGCCCGTGAAGGAAAGCAGAATCACGAACGCCAATAGCGCGGGGACGCGTTTGCACGGCTGCGCGGGATGTGAAACGTCGGAGACGCGCATATCGTGACGAGGGGCCTCAAGGGGCGCGTGGCTTGGCTCGAAAGGTTCGGCGGACCGTAGCAAAGGCGAGGAAGTGCGGCTATGGCAAGTTTGGGGAACGGGATTTTGAGCTTTTGTTGACGCCTTTGGGAAAATGCCGCTTAGCCGCAAGCGGGAGGGACGCTTCGCCGCTAGCATCCTGGGCAGTTAGAATCGCAGGCGACATGAATCTCATTGTGAACCGCCGCTCGCGAGCTTTTGCTGCCATCGTCGCCATCGCGGCCGTCGCGGTGTTGTTGCTGGCGGCCAGCGACCGATTGCGCGGCTTGTTGGCGAACACGGCGATGGTCGCGGCGGGGACGATTGTCCTCGCATTGCCGCTGGGCGTGATGCTCGGCACGGTCATCGCCAAGGTCGATCTGCCGGGGCGACGCGTGCTCACCTGGCTGGTCATTGGGTGGCTGTTCGTGCCGCTGTACGTGCAGGCGGCGGCGCTGAACGCGATGCTCGGCTCAGGCGGGTTCTTGCCGCAGGCGTTTGCCGGGAGCGGCTATGCATGGTCGTGGTTCACGGGCTGGCCAGCGGCGATTGTGATGCACGCGGTCGGCGCCGTGCCCTGGGCGGCGCTACTGACCGCGGCGTCGCTGCGCGCGGTCGAACGGCGGTATGAAGAAGAATCGCTGCTGGATGCGTCGCCGCTGCGCGTCATTATGCGCGTGAGTCTGCGGCGGGCGTTCGGCGGCGTGTGCGCGGCGGCGGTGTGGATCGCGGTGATTTGTGCCACGGAGATTGCCGTCACCGATCTGTTTCAACTGCGGACGTTTGCGGAAGAGATTTACACGCAGGCGACGCTGGGTTCGCTCTCGGGGACCACGACGGAGCTTTTGAAGAGCGACTTGACCGTGGGAATTGCGCTGATCGCGCTGCTGGTGGGCCTGGCGCTGATGCTCATCGTTCCGTGGCTGCCAGTGGCGGCGACGGCGGCGGCGGACGCGAATTGGAAGTGGCGGCCGGCGCGCGGGCGGGGAATTGGCACAACGCTTGTTTGGCTGACCGCCGCGCTTATTTTCGCGCTGCCGATGATCGGACTTGTTTGGAAAACGGGCATCGACGTGCGGCAGACGAGCGGCGGCTACGAGCGTTCGTGGTCGGCGATGAAGGCGGTCACGATGGTTGCACGGAGTCCGTGGGACCAGCGGCGCGACTGGGGTTGGTCACTGGCGATTGCGGCATCGGCCGCCGCCACGGCGACGGTTATTGGCGTGCTGCTCGGTTGGCTCGCCCGGGTGCGAAGCGGGGCCGCCAAGCCGCTGGCGGCGCTGATTGTCCTTGGCTTTGCCATACCAGCGCCGCTGTGGGGGGTGTGGATCATTGAGCTGTTGAACCACTCGCACGATTCGATGTTCGCGCCGCTGACGGTGCTTTACGATCGCACGCTGGCGGCGCCGATTTTGGCGCAGACCATTCGCGCGCTGCCGCTCGTATCACTGTGGGTGTGGTCGCAGTTCTCGAGCATTCCGCGCGATCTGGTGGAAGCGGCTCGTAGCGAGGGCGCCGGGCCGGTCGCCCAGCTTTTTCGCGTTGCATTGCCGTTGCGGCTGCCGGCGGTCGGCACGGCGGCGCTGGTGGGGCTGTTGATCGCCTTCGGCGAGGTCTCGGCGACGCTGCTGGTCGTGCCGCCGGGGGTGACGACGGTTTCCGTCCGTGTC
This sequence comes from Pirellulales bacterium, assembly GCA_025935855.1. Classification (GTDB taxonomy): domain Bacteria; phylum Planctomycetota; class Planctomycetia; order Pirellulales; family Lacipirellulaceae; genus Lacipirellula. Next base: position 12,061 of record JAICUM010000085.1, read on the forward strand.
TTCCAGTTGATCCACTACGGCATCGACGACCGGGTGGCGGCGGTTTGCCTGTCGGTCTTCGGCGTGCTGGCCGTCTTGGTTGGCGCGGCGGCCTGGCTAAGCCGTTTTTACGCGGCCGAAGAGTCGGTTAGAATGATCGAGTCGCAAGGATCTCATCGGCCTCGGGGCTAGCGAAAGGGGTCCGGAGTCTATAGCCACTTGATATTTCGGCCTGAAAACAAGTACGCCAGGCTCAAAACAATCACCACCCACGATTTAGTGAGCAAAACAAAGAGGGTCA
>JAICUM010000197.1 GCA_025935855.1 Pirellulales bacterium
GATGCCGGCGTAGCGCGTGGTGAAGGCAATGGCGAGCATGGCGGCGATGGTTGCTAAAGGCCAGCGCATTTGCCACAGCGTGCGGGCGAATACGTCGGCCGCTTCGCGCGGCGGCATGCGCATCCACGCGGCGGAGATGACGGCTGCGATGAAGATCGCCGTGCCGGTGGCGGAGAGCCAGTTGAAGCGGAGGAGCGCCTCCTCGGCTTTCTTGTCGCCGCCGACGATTTCGACGTCGCGGTAGATGCGGCCATCGAGCTGCGGCACAGGCCAACTGGGGGCGGAGTAACCGGCGAGCGCGTTGGGGCGCTCCCACCAGGCGAGCGGCGTTGCGTCAGCCGATGCTATGCGCTTCGTCAAGGCCGGTTGGTTCAGGCCGCCGTCGAGGAAGGAGCGGACTTGAGGCACACCCCAGAGGAAGACGCAGAGCGAGAGGAGGACCCAGGGCATCCAGGCGGAGGCGGTGACAGCTCGGGTGGGGGGCTGATCGGATAGAAGAGGAGTGACGTGGCCATTAGGGTCTGCGGACCTCGGCATTTCTTCAGCTTGTTCATCATGCCCACGAAGACGTGGGCATGGCACGCTTTGTTCTTCGGGGAAGCTCCAGCTTTCGGTGGGCTGCCAGACTTTGAGTAGTGCGGCGAGGGCTACGAGCGAGATCAGTCCGCCGCCCACGTCCACGAGCGTCGGCCCCATGAAGTTCGCGGCAAGGAACTGGAACAGGGCGAAGCTGCCGCCGCTTACGAGCACGGCTGGCCACACGCCGCGCAGGCCGCGCCAGCCGGCCATCGTCCACACCATCCACGCCGGGACGATGAGCGAAAAGAAGGGCAGTTGCCGGCCGGCCATGGCACTGAGCTGCAGCTCGTCGAGGCCGCTCACGCGGCTGAGCGTGGTGATGGGCGTGCCGAGGGCGCCGAAGGCGACCGGCGCCGTGTTCGCGATGAGGGCAAGTCCCGCGGCATACAGCGGCGGGAAGCCGGCGCCGATCATGAGCGCGGAGCTGATGGCCACCGGCGTGCCAAACCCCGCGGCGCCTTCCAGGAAGGCGCCGAAGCTAAAGGCGACGAGCAGTGCCTGGATGCGGCGATCTGGCGACAGCGACGTGACGCTTTCCTTGACGATCGCGAACTTGCCGGTTTGCACGGTGAGGGCATACAGAAACACGGCGTTCAGCACGATCCAGCCGATGGGGAATAGGCCGAAGAACGCGCCGGCCGAGGCGGCCGCGAGCGCGCCGCTCGCCGGCATGTGATACGCCACGATCGCCACCGCCAGCGCCGTGACCAATCCAGCCGCCGCCGCCCGCGGGGCACTCCAGCCACGCAGGGCCAGCAGTCCCAACAGTACGACCACCGGCGCGGCAGCTAGAAGCGTTGAGAGGAGCGCCGAATCTGTGGGGTTATAGTTCTGAGTCCACGTCCAATCCACGAAGGTACCTAAGCGATGTAATGCGACTTAGTCGAAAAGTGAACGCCGGTAGAAGTTTCGCCGGACAGGCCGCTACTCTTCGCCTAAAGAAAAGAGAGCGATTTGACAATCTGTTATGGCAAGCGCCGTTGCCATCGCCTCGGATGCCGAGACGTGTGAATGATGGCATGAACAATCACGCGATCCGGCTCGACGTGATAATAGACGGCGTAGGGAAACTTAGAAACCAGGGCTCGGCGATATCGACCTCGGACCTTGGCGTAAAGTTCTGGACGCTCAGCAATTTGGCGTAAGCAGTCATCCACGGCAAGAAGGAATCGCTCTCCCAGCATGGACTGCCGCTTTTCGTACCAGTCGTAGGCTTCCTGTTGATCCTGGTCAGCCTCAAGGGTGACGACTATCTCAGCGGCCATATTTGGCTCGAATTCGGCGCTTGGATTCCTCCCAGGAGATTACGGCGTCAGGGTTGGCGTCGTAGTTGGCGCCGCGGCGGTCGAGCTCTTCGATGTGCCATTCTGGAATGGGCACATCTTCAGTCTGGGCAGCCAGGTCATCCCACAGGTCCTGCACCAGTTGCAGTTTTTCTGCTGGACTGAGATTGAAAACAGAAGCAATTGGCGTGCTCATGGCGCGTCTCGATGTAGGTGTTTATCAATTCGCGATTGGACCGCGTGCATCGTTTCTTCCGCGTTGAACGGCCCCACGCGCCCTGCCGCAATCTCTGCCTCCGCTTCGCAAACCATCGCCTGTAGTCGTTGCAGCGATTGCTGCCGTCGTTCGAGTTCATCGACATCGGCCGAGGTTTGATAAGCCATGGCAGACCTCCTGCAAAGATTCTAACACGGCCAACGAGTGGACGGCAAACTACGTCACGCCGCAGCGCTTGTGCATTGCAGGTCCGCGAACAGCTCTTCGAGGCATCGCCGGCTCTTGCCCCAGTCGAACATTTGGCCCTTGATGTCGGTGTGCGCGTCCACCTGGGCGCCGCCGGGGTGGCGGGCCACGGCGACGATCAAATCTCCTTCCAATGCGAAGAGATCAGACGGAAGTGAGGCGGTGATGATGCAGCCGTCGGGCGACTGCTGGGCGTGGCGCACTTCGCGGCCATGCCGGGCGAGCGAGCACAAGAGCGCCACCAGCACTTCGCCCGCCGGCCGCGCGATGAACCGGCTCTCGGACTTGCCTGTCTTGACGCCTAGCTTTGTGTGCAGCGACTGAGCGAAGTGGGCAATCGTCGCCATCGGGATGACGGCCATTTTGCCGGTGAGCTTGTCGCAGAGATCGAGGAACTCTTCGCCGGTCATCCGCCGCTTGGATTGGGCCGCACTCTGGGAGATCCGCTGGCGCACCTCGGGAATTGAGAGCAGCGTTTCGTATTCGATGGAGTCCGACCAGTCGATCATGAGCACCGTGTCGATCGGTTCGGCCTCCGGCAGCTTTGCTCCGCAGGCCGAGCAAAAATTCCCGTTCGCCTTGGCGCCGCATGCTGAGCAGAACATTTCGGCCTCCCGCCTCGATGAAGTTCGGATTTTGAACTCGTGGTAGCGTAATTAGTAGAAGTGCCTGAAAACCGGAGGCTAGCGCCCCGCGGCTGATCCAATCGACTCTAACTCCTTCCATTATCGGCGTTTCGGTGGCCCGGCGGCTAAAATTGCCGGGCGATTTCCTTTCCAAAGGGCTCGCCAAGCGGGACGGAAACGAAGAATAGGCGAGGCGGGCAACCGCACGCGGGATCACCTCCGGTTGGCGACAAGCCGATGGAGAAATAAGATTGTGTTAGCAATCAATCGCGGCTGAGTCGCTGCTAGCGATCCCGAACCCTCAACCGACGGCGCGCAAGCGTCTCCCCATACGCCATGGCTAAGCAAGGTCCCCGTAAGAAAGTCCCCAAGGAACTGGCGGTCATCAACGCCGACAACTGCACCGGCTGCCAGTCGTGCATCGAAGTTTGCCCGGTCGACTGCATCGAGCTGAAGTCGATCAACATGGGCGTCGTGAAGGGGACGCAGCAGTGGTGTGAGATCGACCTGGAGCGCTGCGTCGGCTGCGAGGTGTGCGTCCACATCCCGGGCAAGAAGTCGAATCCATACGACTTGCTGGTTTGCCCGTGGGATGCGATCGAAATGGTGCCGACGGAGATGGTGGCCCAAGTCGTCGCTCAGATTGGCGGGCCGCCGGGGTACATCGAGGAGCACTGGGATCGGCTGGTGGGGACAGCGCAGCAGCTCGCGGAACTTCGTGCTGGGGCGTGATGAGCCAACAGAGTTGGCCCAATCTGACTGAGAACTTACAATAGTCTATAGTGGAAGCTCGATGAACTCGTCGCGATTATTGTCATGACTCAAATCACTTTGAGCATTGAGCAGACTCGCCTATTACGCGCCTCCTCGACGCCAATCGTAATAGTTGATTCTGGCGGCCGGAAAGTGGTCGAGATCGATTCGGTGGGATCAAATGCAATCGATGTGCAGAAAATGAGCGACGAGGAGTGGATTGCTGAGGGCTTGCGGCGCAAGCAAGACTACGAGCGAAACGGCGGTCCAACTTACACAACCGCCGAAGTGCTGGAGTATCTTCGTTCGTTGAAACCTGAATGACCCGTTACACAGTGATCTGGGAGCGGGCCGCGCGTGATGAGCTGGCACAGCTCTGGCTCGATTCGTCATTTCGAAACTTGATTGCAGCTAGCGCTGACAAGATTGACAGTCGACTTGCCGTGGATGCCGACTCGACTGGTGAAGTAGTCCACGAAGGGCTTCGACGTCTGACAATTGAGCCGCTGACGGTGCTCTTCAGCGTCTATCCGCAGGATTGCCGAGTCGTGGTCCACGCGGTGCATCTAAACGGCTAATCGACCGAGCTTCTCGCAATCGCCGCTTCGACTTTTTTCAGATACTCGATGCTTTCGCGCGCGATGTGCAGCGGGTCGGGCTCGTACTTGAAGACCTCCAGCGAGATCCAACCCGCGTAGTTGATCTCGGCGAGCGTCGCCATGATGCGGTCGTAGCCGACCTCGCCCATGCCGGGGCCGAGCAGGTTCGGGTCGTTAGCGTGGAAGTGGACGAGCCAGTCGCGGCTTTCCTTGATGATGGTCTCGTAGGGGTTCGGCTCGCTGGACATCGCCTTCACGTCCAGCAGCAGCTTGCACTGGGGCGAATCGACCATTTCGGCCAGGTGTATGGCCGACAGGGCGGTGAGCATGAAATTCGTTTCGGCGGGGCTGAGCGGCTCCAGGGCGATGGTGACGTTATGCTCGACGCAAGCGGGCATCACCGTTTGCAGAATCTCGACGGCGTACTTCTCGGCATCGTCGTAGCCGACGCCGGGTTGGAGATTGCGCTGCTGGGGCGAGCCGAGGACCATGATCTTGCCGCCGAGCTCGGCGCAGAGTTCGATGAGCGCTCGCAGGTAGTCGATCGTGGCACGTCGTACGGCGGCGTCCGGGGTGGTGAGATGCAGGCCCCAGGTTTTGGCGAGAAGCCAGTGCAGGCCGACGATCTGCAAGCCGGCGTCGGTCGCTTGCCGCTTCATTGCCTGGCGGCGTTCAGCGGGAACTTGCCGCATGTGGAAGGGATCGGCCCGTGGATCGAGCGTGTAGGGCGCGATTTCGACGCCGGTGTAGCCCAGGGACCGCGTCGCGGCGCACACCTTGTCGAATGGCTGGTCGCCGAACATCTCGTTGCAGAAGGCGTATTTCATGCTGGCGGAATTAAAAGACGAAAACCGATTCCTAGCCGCGACGTTACGCGTCGCCGGCGAAGTGGCGAAAGATTCAGCGTCCTAAGAGTGTCGCAAATCACGCGCCGCTTTGGTACCTTGGCGCGTAGCGTTTTCCTGCCCTTTTCCGCACGACGCACACGTTCATAGCACGATGCCGCTCAAGCTTGGAAAGATTCATCAAGGCGACTGCCTGAAGCTGCTGGCCCAGATCGACGACGGCTCGATCGACCTGGCGTTCGCCGATCCGCCGTTCAACATCGGCTACAAGTACGACAAGTACCACGACCGACTCGAGGACAAGGACTACCTCGACTGGTGCGCGGCGTGGATCAGCGAACTGCACCGCGTGCTGAAGCCGAGCGGCACGTTCTGGCTAGCCATCGGCGACGAATACGCCGCGGAGCTGAAGGTGGCAGCCACGCGGCAAATCGCCTCGCCATTCATCATGCGCGGCTGGGTGGTGTGGTACTACACCTTCGGCGTGAACTGCACGCGGAAGTTCAATCGCTCGCACGCTCACCTGTTTCAGTTCATCAAGGACGAGAAGAACTTTACGTTCAATGCCGAGGACCCGCTGGTGCGCGTGCCCTCGGCTCGCGCATTGGTATATGGCGACAGCCGGGCGAACCCGACGGGCCGGCTGCCCGATGATACCTGGGTTCTGCGGCCGCAGGATGCGCCCGAAAGCTTCCAGTCGATGGACGATACGTGGTACTACTCCCGCGTCGCCGGCACGTTCAAGGAACGCCAGGGCTTCCACGGCTGCCAGATGCCGGAGCAGCTTCTGGGCCGCATCATCCGCGTCAGCTCGAACGAAGGCGACGTCGTGTTCGACCCCTTCACCGGCAGCGGCACCACGCTGGCGGTGGCGAAAAAGCTCGGCCGGCAATTCCTTGGCACGGAGCTGAGTGAGGATTACGCGAAGTACGCGACCGAGCGGCTGAAAGGCATTCGCACAGGTGATCCGCTCGACGGGCCGGCCGACCCGGCATCAAGCTCGCCGAACACAGCGAACGGCGTGACGCTCGAAGCGCGCAACCGCCGCAAAGCCGGCGATCGGCGGCAGCAGCCGCTGCCAATTAACGACTGAGTTAGCGTTGTTGGTCGCGCCCTTCTAGAGGGCCTTGAATGCTTTCCAACAAATGGACGCCTTCATGTTGACTCGCATGTTCATCTCCCGTTGTCCGATAGAAATCGACATGGAGGTCTGGTCATACCTGCGCGTTTCATGGTTGTTGGAGCGATTCGGAGGAAAAGATTTTCTTACGGGTCATCAACTGCTCCCAAGCGATCCGCGCTTTACTTCAATTACTTCGATTGAATCAGGCGATGCAGATGGGCTTTTTGGACTAGCATGTGAGATCATGCAGGTCGATGGCAGCACGGTCGCGCTGGAAGTCGTGCCCGACGAAAAGTTGGCAAACGCCGTCGGGACGTATGTGCGAGAGGGCGCGGATGCGAGAATCCAGCTTGCTCAATCGCAGCTGTCCGATCCCACGTCAGCGCTCGCTACCTTATCGCATGAACTGGCGCATCACGTTCTTTTGGGACAGGGGCATTTGTCAGGGGAAGAGCCTGATCACGAGTTGGTAACCGATTTATTCACAGCGATACGCGGATGTGGAATTTTTTCTGCAAACTGTACCGTCCGAGAACAAAGCGAACGCAATGGAAGGTGGTATTGGTGGCAAATAAGCAAGCAGGGGTACCTTCCAGCGCGCGTCTTTGGCTGGGCGTTGGCTCTAGTTACATGGATCCGTCAGGACGTCGATCGCAGTTGGAGCCACTTTCTACGATTGGATGCGCGGGAGGCGTTCACTCACGGGATGAAGTATTTGAAGTCTCACGGAATTCCTACGCAAATTGGCGGCCTGGCTACGTTGACATCGAAGTTGCCGGAACCCTCGGCGTTTGTCCACGCTCTACTTGATAAAAGGACTGTCATGCGGTTATTGGCGCTGCGCGTCCTCTCAACGAGACCGGATGTCGCAGTAAATCACTCGGAACGGATTGCAGTACTGCTGAAAGATCGGTCCGCTGAAGTTCGATCAGAAGCCGCCGCGATCTTAGGAAACCTCGGTAGCCTGGATGAGCGCGCCAAAGCCGCATTGGTCGTTTTGCTTCAGGATAAGTCAGCAGAAGTAAGAACGGCAGCCGCCATTAGCATCGGCAGGACCTTGCCAACAGAATCAAGCGTGCTTGAGGAATTGAGTTGGCTGCTCACTTCAGATGCTTGGCGCGAAGTAGATGCGGCTGCGTGGGCTCTTGGTCAATATGGCTCAAGGGCCGAGGAACATGCCGCTCAGCTCTTGCGGGCATTGCAGCGGTGCCTGGTTAAATCTAAGTATGGATCAGCAGAAGTCATTCTCGATGCGCTGATTGCAATTTGCAGTTGCCCAAACGAGTCGATTTCAAATTACTTCGCCGACGATGAGCTGAGGCTTTTGGCGCTTGACTCGCTGAAGCTTCGTCAACAATCCGTGCAAAACGCTGCCGTTTAACTATCGCTGCAAAGCACATTCAGAAGGCTTTCCGCATAGAGCTTGCGCGATTCTCCTTCCGCACAAGTTGCCCGCACGCGGCAATGATGTCGGCGCTGAGGCTATAGCAGATCCTGGCTTGGCACTTTCATTTTGCCTTTATTTTGGCGACGACGCGGCAGTGGCCTTGTTTGGCGGGTGAGGTCGTACGTTTCCGAGCCGGCCTGTGGGCCGTCGGCGGAGGTGATGGTTTTGTTTTCGGGGAGCCGTAGGCGCAGGAACGTCTGCTTGGGCGCCCAGGACTGCTTGCCGCGTCGGGGTTAGCGAAGTTACGCTTTTGCAATTGCGGGGAGGCGTGCGACGCGGCGGTTTGCTTGTTTTTGTGCAAGATTTCTCGGGATAATCCGCATGGTTGCGTCGCTGGCGGGCGCTTTCGTTGGTTTGACTTGATCTCCCGGTCCGGTAAAATTGAATGGTTCGGACAACTCCGGGCTGCGAATGGTTGCGCGCCGCTGATTGTGGCGCGACGCTCTGGGCGCGGCGAGTTGCTTTCGTTTTTTATCCGCTCGAAGCGAGCCGTACGATTTGAATGCTTGAGATGGAGGTCCCTTCC
>JAICUM010000033.1 GCA_025935855.1 Pirellulales bacterium
AAACAAACGAGTGAGGGCGAGACAATTCCGGGAGGGCGGCGCGACAATGGGAAGGCGAGGCTCCCGCCGAGCCGCCGCGGCTTACAACGCTCCGTCACGAATTCTCGATCAAATCTCAAAACGTACACTCCACCTTAAACGTCTTTTTGTCTTTATCCTGCGGCAAAGGCGCCGCGTTCGACACCACCTTCACCGCCTTGATCGGCTCCTTCTTTAGCGCCTCGACGAACGGCGCCATGTCGTACGACGCCGTCGCCGCCGCGTCGATCACTAGCTTCTCTTCACCGCCGCCGTCCTTCGCCAATGTCGTCGTGTCGCCATTCGGCGCGTGTTTAGTAATCGCCAGATGCTCAACAAACAATTGCCCATGGCTTTCCGCCGCCGCGTCGCTAACCACCTTCAACAAGGCCGAAGCCGGCCGATTCCGCGACAGCTCTAACTCCAATTGTTTGCTTTTGAGTAAGAGCCCCGCGTCGTTTCGCAAATCACGGTTCAATTTCACCAACCGCTGAATTGGCTCGTAGCTCGCCTCCATCGCTTCGCAGCTGGCGCGCGCCGACCGCGTCGCGTGCCAACGCCAAATCGAAATCGGCGCGAGCACCGCCAACAGAGCCACCAGCCCGCAGCTCCACCACCGCAGATACACGCGCGCTTCGCTGCGGAACCGCGATGCGTCGGTCATCAGGTTGACGCGCTTCATGCCGCCTCCCAGGCCGCCGACGAAAGTCCCGCCGCGGCGCCCAGCAGGCACACCGGCGGCAGCGTTTCCGCGTCAACTCCCGCGGCCAGCGGAAGCCGCCAATTCTCAACCGGCAGCCCGAGCGCCTCGCTCAGATAGCGATCGACGCCCCTCACCGTGCCGCCGCCGCCGAACAAATAAATCGTCTCGGGCGTTTTCCCGCGTAGCAGGCCTTGCCAGTAGCCGAGCGTCCGGCGAACCTCCTGCACCAACCGCCCGAGCGGCTCGCGCAGCACCTCTTCGATCACCGACGCTCCTCGCCCGCTGGCCGGGCCGCGATCGTACAAACCGTGCTTCCGCAGCAGCACCGCCGCGTCCCGTTCATCGAGCCGCAGCGTTTGGGCCGTCAGGCCAAGCGCATTTTCAAACGGTGATTCCCGCAGCGTCCGCACCAGCGCCGGCGCCCCCTGATTCACGAGGCACATCGTCGCCTTGCCGTAGCCCCAATCGAGCACGCCCAAGAGACGATCCTGATTTCCAGCCTGAGCCATCACTGCGGCGCGCGCCAGCGCCCACGGCAGGCAATCGATCAGTTGGCAGTTCCACCGCCCCCGGGAAACGTCGTTGCAAATTTGATCCGACCACACGCGCGGCGAAGTCACCACGTTCAGCTTTCCCGGCTGCACGGCCGTCGGCCAGGTGTCGAACAACCGATCGCGCATGGGTCGCTGAGTTTCCGCCTCGACGGCGCGCAGCAAGTCGCCCGGTCCGCCGCGCTTGCCCGCCGGCGCGTCGATGGCCACGATGTCGCACATCGCCGCCGGAAACAGCGCGGCCGCCGACGCGCCGCCCAAATGTTCACACAACGACGCGGCCGCCGCCAGTTCATCCGCCGACGACAGCGGCCGATCGTCGCTCAGGCCGCTCGCCTTCCACGGTTCGCTGCGCGAAACAATGGCCGCGGAGCTGATCTGGTAGCCGCCGTCCTTGCGCACCAGTTGCGCCACCTTGACGCTCGCCGCGCCCAGGTCAAACCCCACCCACCCATGTTTCCTCGCCGCAATCATTCTGACCGTCTGCCCTTCACTCAGCTTCCAATAGCCCCGACCTAGCTAGGTCGGGGCTGCGGCGCATCTACGCTCTCCACCTCACTAATGCGCCGCCGTGCTCAAATCAAAGATCGGCAACATCACCGACAACACCACCATCGCCACCACCGCCCCCATCACCACCGTGACCAGCGGCTCGAACAGCCGCACCAATTGCTTCATCCGATTCTCGGCTTCCTCTTCGTAATAAAGGCCGAGCAACTGCGAGACTTCCGCCAGATTGCCGGTCCGTTCGCCCGTCGCCAGCATCTCGCGAGCCGACTGCGGGATGATCTCCGCCTCGGTGAGCGGCGTCCCCATGCCGTGCCCACTCACCACGGAATCGCACACCTCGGCCAGCAAGTCCTGAAACACCGAATTGCCGGCCGCCTGTTTGCACAGCCGCAAGCCATCCAACAGCGGCACGCCGCTTTGCAACAGCATTCCCAAGAGCGTGCAGGTGCGGCCAGTCAGCAGCGGCCGCGTCACATTGCGAATCACCGGCAGGTACATGAACCAACCGTCCACGCGCTGCCGTCCCGCCGGCGTGAACCGCCACATCACCAGCCCCGTAATCGAGCCGCCAATTGCCGGCAGCCAGAACCACCACCGCGACCTCAGCTCGCCCGAGACCCCGAGCAGCATCCGCGTGAGAATCGGAAGAGCCACTTCGTATTGATCGAAAATTTCCTTAAACCTCGGCAACACGAACACCACCAAAATGCTGATGACCGACGTCGAAATCAACGTCAGCATCACCGGGTACGTCATCAATCCTTTGATCGATTGCCGCAGCCGCAGCTCGCTTCGCTGCATCTGCGACAGTTGTTTGAGCACCTGAGCCATCTTGCCAGAGGCTTCAGCCGCCGCGACCGTCGCCACATAGGCGCCGTCGAACACTTCCGGATACGCCTTAAGCGCTTCGGACAACGTGTTGCCGCCGTGTACCAGCTCGTTGATGTCGCGCAAGACTTCCGCCAGCGCCGGCCGTTCGCACTGTGCCGCCAGCGACGACAACGCCGAGGACAAGTCCAGCCCCGATTGCGTCATGATCGCCAACTGCGCGGTCATGTCCGCAACCTCGGCCCGCGGCACGCGAACTTTGCGCATCGCCACCGCCGCCGGCGCCGCCTCGTCGAACGAAAACGTTCCCTCCCGCGTCGCCGCCGCCGCAACGTCCCCAAGTTTTCCAACCGCTTGCGCTAACATTTCACTAAACTTTGACTCGTGTTAGCCGGCGCCGTCTCGGCGCCGCGTGCTTTCCGATCTCACTCAAAAAACGCCACCCGCGCCACCTCTTCCAGACTCGTCTCCTCCGCTTCCGCCAATCGCAGGCCGCCATGCAAGAGCGTCATGTGCCCATTGTCCAACTGCCACTGCCGCAACACGTCGATCGGCGAATCGCGCGCGATCAGCCGCCGCACCTCCGACTCCGCCGGCAACACTTCGTAAATGCCTTTTCGCCCTTGGAAACCGGTGTCGAAACACTCCCGGCACCCTTCCCCTTTCGACCAACTGCGCCGCTGGTCGCCCTTGAAATGCAGAGCCTCCAGGTACTCCGAACTCGCGTAATACGTTGTCCGGCAGTGCGGACAAATTGTGCGCACGAGCCGCTGAGCCAGCACGCCCACCAGCGCCGCCGCCAGCTTGTAGCTCTCCACGCCCATGTCCATGAGCCGCATCACCGCGCCGCAGCTATCATTCGTGTGCAGCGTGCTGAGCACCAGATGACCCGTCAGCGCCGCCTGCACCGCGACCTGCGCTGTTTCCGGATCGCGGATTTCACCCACCATGATCACGTCGGGGTCCTGCCGCAGAATGGAACGCAGCGCCCCGGCGAATCCCATCCCGCGGCCACTTTCGACCTGCACCTGGTTGATCAGTTCGATCTGGTATTCGACCGGATCCTCAACCGTCACGATGTTCCGGTGAACCGACTTGATCAGCTCCAGCGCCGAGTACAGCGTGGTCGTCTTACCGCTACCGGTCGGCCCGGTGACGAGCATCAACCCGTGCGGCTTCCGCAGCAGCTCCTTCACCACGGTGAGCACTTCACCCGGCATGCCGAGCGCGCCGAGGTCGAAGGTCAGCCGGCCCTTGTCGAGCACGCGCATCACGACCTTCTCGCCCAGCACCGTCGGCAGCGTCGAGATACGCAGGTCCACTTCCTTGCCGTCGGCCACCACCTGGCACCGGCCGTCCTGCGGCAGGCGGTGTTCGGCGATGTCCATCTTGCCCATAACCTTGATGCGCGACACGATCGTCGGATAAATGTCGCGCCGCGGCCGCAGCACTTCCACCAACTGCCCGTCCACGCGGTAGCGAACCGTCGCGCTCTTGCGACCTGGCTCGATGTGAATGTCGCTCGCCCCCTTGCGCACCGCTTGCAGCACCAAGTAGTTCACCAGGTTGATGACCGGGCTGCCTTCGACGAGCTGATGCACCGACGCCACGTCCACGTCGACGTCGGCCCGCAGCTCAACCGCCGAGTCGTCCAAGTCCGCCGTCACCGCATCGACGCGAAAATCCTCGTCGTACGCCCGCCGCGTGATCCGTTCGATGGCCGCCTTGAACGCGAACACTGGCCGCACCGTGAGGCCCGTCGCCACCTCGATGCGGTCGATCTTGTCCAGATCGAGCGGCTCGTCCGTGGCGACGACCAGCTCGTTGCGCACCTTGAACAGCGCGATCACGCCCAGCCGCTCGGCGAACTGCCGCGGCAACAGCCGCACCGCTTGCGGATCGAGCAGCCCCTCGCGCAATCGCACCGCGCTGACGCCGAGCTGCCCTTCCACGAACGGCAGCAATTGCTCTTCACTGACGAAGCCGAGCTCCAACAGCGTTTCGCCGAGCCGCTGCTTGCTCTCCGATTGCCGGCTGAGCGCCGTGTCGAGCTGCGCCCGCTCAATCAGCCCCGCCGTGACGAGCTGCTCGCCCAGCGGCCCGCGCGAGACGAACGTTCCGCCCGGCGCAGCCGTGAACCGCGGCGCCGCCGAGGGCCGCGCCGCGGCCAGTCGTTCGACTTGTTCAGCAACCGCGCTCATTCAGCAAAACTTCCCACCGCGCCGCGAACCAGCTCATGCTGCTCAAACTTCGGCCCGACGCCCGTCACCCGCAGGATGTCCGCGCACAGCGGATTAATCGCCGCGAATTTCACGGCGCCCCCCTTCGCTTCCAATGCGTCCCGAAGGTCCAAGAGCGTCTCCAGCCCCGCGCTATCAACCAGCGGCACATCGTGAAAATCAACCACCAGCATCGGCCGTCCGGCGCCCAGCCCCTGCAGCGCCGTGCGCTTCATCTCGTCGCAATGCTTCGCCTCAATCGGCGCCTTCGGCCGAAGCACGCAAACCGCCCCTTGTTTCTCCAAAGCAAACATAGTGAATTCCAACTAGCCGCAGAGCCACGCTCTGCGGGAAGCGCTGTGACAGGTTTCCGATCACGCCACCGGCAACGAAACCGTAAACGTACTCCCCTGATTAAGCTCGCTCTCCACCGTGATCTCCCCGCCGTGCATCCGCACGACTTCTCGCGCCAGCGACAATCCCAGCCCCGTGCCCACTTCCGCTTGCACGCGCGGGTCCTCGCTGCGGAAGAACTTTTCGAACACCTTGTCCAGCTCCTCCTCCTTGATGCCGACGCCGGTGTCCGTCACCGCCGCTCGCAGCCGGTCGTCCTCGATCTTCACCTTCAGCGACACGCGTCCGGCGCTGGGCGTGTACTTCGCCGCGTTGCCCAGCACGTTCACCAGCACGCCGATGATCTTGTCCTTGTCCAGGTGCAGCTCCGGCATCTTCGGCGGCAGATCGACCTCGAACGCAATCTCCTTCTTCTGCATCAGCGGCTCGACCTTCGACAGCACCTCGGCGAACATCCGCTCGGTTTCCACCTTCTGCCGCTCGATGGTCAGTGCCCCAACCTCCATGCTGCTGATGCTCAACAGGTCGTCAATAAACCGCGCCAGCCGCGTCGTCTCGCTGTTGATGATGTTGCAGAACTCTTTCTGCAATTCTCCGTCGATGTATTCAGCGCTCGCCAAGGTCTCGGCGTACGCCTTGATATTCGCCAGCGGGGTGCGCAGCTCGTGCGTCGCCGTGTCGATGAACCGGTCGCGCGTCTGCTCGGCCAGCTTCTGCTGCGTCACGTCGCGCAGCGACCACACGTGCCCTTGCTGGGCGTCGCTGCCCAGCGGCAGCCGCGCCACGCGCAGCACGCGCTCGCATTCACCCTTCTGAACCAATTCCGCCGTCGCCGTCCGGCCAGCCGCCGCCGGCGAAAGCAAATCGCTGTCCTCCGGGCACTCGCCCACCTCCAGCAGCCGCTCTTGCAGGCGCGCCCCGGCCAGCGCCTCGACTTCATCCCCCGCGCCCAACAGCGCCGCAATCGCCCCATTGGCAAACGCGATCCGCCCCTCCGCGTCCGTCACCGCAATGCCGTCCGACAGCCGCTGCAAAATCTGCTCGAATTGCGCTTCGCCCCGCGCCTGCGCCGCTTCCGCCAGCACCGTTTCGACGTGGTCGCTCGTCGCCCCGCGCTGACTTCGCTGAAGCTGCTCGACCACGCGATTCCAGCCCAGCGACACCGCGTCGCGCGCCCGCAGCGCTTCAATGTGAAACTCAGCGCCCAGTTGCTGCTTGGCGATCGTTCGCAGCCGCCCCTCGACCGCCGCCACCGGCCGCACCAGCTTCATTAAGACCAGTCCGCCGCCCACGGCCAGGCACAACGGCGCCAGCACCGCGATCGGAATGTATTTAGCCGCCGATTCAATCGTTGCCAAGAAGCTCGGCTCATCCACGCCGACGCGCAGCTCGCCGATCGGCGTTTCGCCATTGGCCAGCGCCACGCGGAATTCCCGCAGCGTCGTGCCGTCGTCGGTCACATAGCGAACGCTCGTCACGTCATCCAGGCGCGAACGAACCCCGGCAGGCTCCCCGGCCGCGGTTCCCTTCAACCGCGCGCATGAATGCGCGACAAACTTCCCGTCCACGCCGACCACCGCCCAGTACGCCGCCCGGCAATCGTGCTGCAGCTCGTCAATCACCTCGTCCAGGCCGTCCGCCTGATGCCGCAGCCAATGGATTTCAACCGCCGAAGACGCCCGCCCCAGCCGCGACAAACACCCGTTAGCCGCGCGGTCGCACAGCAGCGCGTGCGAGGTCATCAGCAAAGCCGCCGTCACCCAACACACCGAGGTGAGGCAGAAGCACAGATAATACGCCACCACCTTGCGTGAAAGCCCCGTCTTGGGTCGTCGCAGTGTCATGGTGGCGCGGCGTGCTAGTCACAGAATGCTCCGAAGAGCTCAATGTTACGCTGGCCTGACATCCCCTTGTCAGGAGAAACCATTTAGCCGCGGGGCTTGCCCCGCGACCCCGCCGCAAGCGGCGGGGCTAAATGAACCACTACCAGGCCCGAGAGTCACTTCAAGCCGAAATCACTTCCCCCAACAACTGGCAAGCCGTGCTCACCACTTCCGACGGGCTGAACGGCTTCGGAAAAATCGCACTGATCGCCAGCTCACGCTGCAGCGCCGGCAGCTCCAGCTCCAGCCCCTTGGCCGTAAGCAAAATGATCGGCGTATTCGCATATTCCGCGGTCGCCCGCAGCCGCCGGCACAGCTCCAGCCCCGTCATCTCCGGCATTTGCTGATCGGAGATGACCAGGTCGAACGTTTCGGCCTGCGCCTGCTCGAGCGCCTTCCGCCCATTGCCGGCAATCCGGGCGTCGAACCCCGCGCGTGTCAGCGCGAACTGCGTGACGCGCGCCAGGGCCACGTTATCGTCCACAATCAACGCTTTTCCGCGGGAACTCATGCTAGGTCTCGATGATGAAGTGAAGTTGGTTGCTTGATTGAACCACGACGACGGCGAGGCAATCGTTATAGAGCGTCGTAAGTGGTACCGTCTGACGTCGCAGAACTGCAGTTGCAGATAAACGTGCCCGTCACCGTGTTGTACATCCAGCCAGTTGTGTTATCACTCGTCGTCGTGCCGCCGCTCACCGGCTTAATAACCGAGTCTTTGGTGCCTACCGGCGACTTGGGAAACGTGCCGCGAATGTAGGGCGTTAAGTAGCCCTGAAGATCGGTGCCAGTGACGCAGCCCGGATACTTGCCGGCGTTCTGCGACGTGTACAACTCAATCGCATCGCGAATGATATTCAGCGATTGCCTCAATCCGTTGTCCGTCGCCTTCGCCGACGTGTTGAACATCTTCGGCGCGGCCACCGCGGCCAGAATCCCCAAAATCAAAATCACGACCACCAGCTCAATGAGCGTGAATCCACTGCGACGTGACATGACCAACACCTCTTCGGAATGAATCGACTGCCGTTGTGAATGTTTGACAATCGGTCAAACGTCGAAACGTGCTACCGTCAAAGGCAAATCGCCCTCTCGGCGCCCGCAGAAAATCCTAGCACGCCATTCGGCGCCAGGGTTTTCCCGATTACGTTAAACCACGTCTCGCGACGACGCCCCCAAACCCGCGCCGCCCCGCCGACCCGCACAAACGGCCCCCTCGTTCGCGGAACGTGACCTACTCTTTCTTGGATTACGCCGTGCAAAGGGCGATACGCCCCGCCGCGCGTTTTTCACCTACTGCACAGTTAATGGAAGTGCTCGACGCCGGCGAGGCAGACGGCCAAGGCGCTGACGACGCTATTTCAACAGGATCGCTTCAGGAGATGACTCACGTGACGTCGCTCATTGCGGAAGAAACACTTGCCCCGTCACTGCTTCGCGCCCACGCCGCGCTGCACGCCGCGCTGGAATGCCCGCTCGAGCTCTGGCGCCGCGAAGCCCCGCGCCAATGGCGCCTCACGCACACCAGCGTCGGCGACAACGCCGCCGAACACATCGACCTGGCCGGCCAGTGCGATCAGCGCCTCATGTCACTGTTAGAGCGCGCCTACGCCACGGGTCGCCCCTGCCGCACCACCGTCGCCCCCGAACGCGTCGCCGTCGCCGCCCCGCTGCTCGATGAATCCGCCGCCGGCTCGATCGTCGCCGTCGCCGAACTGAATTCCGCCTGCGGACTATACGCTGAGCGTCTCTCCGACGCCGTCCTCCGCGAGCTCCGCCAACGCGACGAAGTCGAATGGCTCCGCGACGAGAACTTCGTCTTCTCGCAGCAAGTCACCGACGATTTCGAGGAGCTCACCTACCTCCGCATCATGGCGACGCAGCTCGTCGTCAAAGACACCACGCTCGACATCTTCCAGATCGTCCGCCAAAGCATCGACGGCCTCCGCCTGATGATCGGCGCCGAGTCCATTTACTTCGTCCGCCCCGGCGTGAGCGAGCGGCCGCAAGTCGTCGTCAGTTGCTGTCACAGCCCTGACGCGAACGAGTGCGTCGATCACGGCACCGTGGCCCGGCTGGCCGACCTGTTCTGCGATCGCGCCGCCGTCGCCCCCTGCGTCAAGAACGACATCCGCACGACCGACCCGGTCGCCCGCGCCGCCGGCGTCCGACAGTTCCTCATGGTCCCCATCTGCACCGGCGCCCGCAGCTTCGGCTGGTTCGTCGCCATCAACCGTAGCGCGACCGGCCGCAACTGGCCCCCCAGCCCGCTGTTGCAATTGGGCCAGGACGAATTCGGCACCTGGGAAGCCTCGCTCCTCAGCGCCGCCTCCACGCTCATCGCCTCGCACGCCAGCAACCTCGAACTCATTCGCGAGAAGGAACGCCTCCTCACGAACATGGTCCGCACGATGGTCTCGGCACTCGACTCGAAAGACGCCTACACCCGCGGCCACAGCGAACGCGTCGCCCTGTTCTCCCAACGCATTGCCCAGAGCATGGGCTACGATGCGGCAGCCGCCGAAAAGCTGTACCTCTCCGGCCTGCTGCACGACGTCGGCAAGATCGGCGTCAGCGACGCGGTCCTCCGCAAGCCGGATAAGCTTACCGCCGAAGAATTCGCCGAAATCAAACGCCACCCCGACGAAGGCTGGGCCATCCTCCGCGACCTGGAGCCGATGCGCTACATCCTGCCCGCGGTGCTCCATCACCACGAACAAGTCAACGGCACCGGCTACCCCGACGGCCTGAAGGGCGACGAGATTCCGCTTGACGCCCGCATCATGGCCGTCGCCGACGCCTACGATGCCATGACCAGCGATCGCGCCTACCGCCGCGGCATGCCGCACGAGAAGGCCGTCGAAATCCTCCGCGCCGGCGCCGGCTCGCAGTGGGACGAAAAAGTCATCGAGACCTTCCTCAACGTCGTCGAGGACATCACCGCCATCCGCTACGGCTACACGCAGCAGGAGCGGGCCACGCGCACCGAGTCGGCCCTCAAGCCCAGCTGCCAATCGGAATAACGACCAGCGGAGGGTTCGAGCCATGCCCGCGCCCGCCGCACGCCGCCGCACGCACGGCTTCACGCTCATTGAGCTTACGGTCGTCGTGCTGATCATCGGCATTCTGTTTTCGCTGGCGGCGCCCAAGTACCGCGACGCGCTGGTGTACTCACAGCTCGAAGCCGGGTCGCGCCGCGTCGCCAACGACCTGCGCTACGCCCGCCAATGCGCGCGCAAGGCGTGCAAGGTGCAAACCGTCGCCTTCAGCGTCGCCAGCGACAACTACACGCTTGCCAACACGGCCGACCTGAACCGCCGCAGCGTCACAGGTTTCACCGTGAACCTGGCGACCGACTACGGCATGGACATCACCAGCGCCGACTTCGGCGGCAGCCCCACCGTGCAGTTCGACATCTTCGGCCGCCCCAACCAACCCGGCACGATCATCCTCCAATCCGCCGGCTCCCAGCGCACCATCACCCTCGACTCCGCCGGCCAAGTCACCACCAACTAGCGCCCACCACTAATGCCCCCCACGTGCTTGCATCTTCGCTTCACATCTCCCCCCCGCTCGCGGCTTAGCGCGCCCAGACTTCGCCGCCCCCGCCCAGCCTTCACCCTCGTCGAGCTCAGCGTCAACATGGTCTCCGTCGGCATCCTCGTCGCCGGCCTCGCCTCAGCCATGATGCTCACGCTCAAAACACTCCCCACCGACGCCACCGCCGGCGCCGAAAACAATCGCGCCTCGCGCGTCCTCTCCCAACTCGCCGACGACCTCCAGCACGCCACCAACTTCACCGAGCAGACCGCCAGCGCCGTCACGTTCACCGTCCCCGACCGCGATGGCGATGGCAAAGTCGAAACCCTCCGCTATTCCTGGAACGGCACGCCCGGCCAGTCGCTCCAGTACCGATACAACACGACGGCCGCCGTCGATATCGCCGCCAACGTCCAAGCATTCAATCTCGCCAAGCTCAACCGCACCATCGCCGCCGCCTACGCCGGCCCGCCCACCACGTACTCCGTCCTCTACGAAACATTCACCGAAGCCAAAGTCGGCACCGACAACACTCAAATCACCATTCCCGTCCCCGCCGGCACGCTCGACAACCGCCTGCTCATCGCCCTCATCGCCACCGACGGCAGCGTCGCCCCCACCATGGTCGCCCCCGCCGGTTGGAATTCCCTCGGCTCCCTCCTCAGCGGCAGCGCCGTCGGCATGAACCTCTACTGGAAGTTCGCCTCCGGCGAATCGGGCAACTACACCTTCACCTGGACCGGCGCCGAACGCGCCTACGGTTGCATCATGCGATTCAACCAGGTCAACCCCGCCGCGCCCTTCAACGCCTCAGCCACGAGCACGCAGGGCACAAGCCTGCTGAGCCTCACCCTCCCCACGCCCGGCGTCACCACCACGGTGGACAACTGCATGATCCTCCGCTTGATCGCCGTCAACGGCAGCGGCATCGCCACCGCCCCGCTGCTCCAAACCGCCATCACCATCGACTCCAGCGGCGGCGCCGCTTCGGTCGCCGTCAGCGCCGGCGCCGCCTACGCCAACCAAGCCAACGCCGGCAACGTCGCCGGCGCCAGCTACGTCTGGGTCAGCATCCCCTGCCCCGAATCCGCCAGTTGGACCCTCGCCATCGCCCCCGCCCCACCCGATTAAGGAACTTGTTCCACATCCCTCACGATCTACACATTTACCGACATCGCAGCTTTAAGGCCTGAAAGGCCGCGCTATGAAAGCCCAGGGCGAGGCCCTGGGTATTCGAGCATTTATCTCGCCGTGGCCCTGTAAGGGCGCGCTAGCCGTCGCCATTGACCAGCCTGACCTTTCAATGAAGCAAGCGCAACCCACTCACCGCCCAGCCTTCGGCACCCCCGAAGTCCTGATGGCCCTCGCCATCACGGGCATCCTCATCGTCGCCGCGCTGCAATCCGTCAGCATGGTCTACCGCACACGCACCGCCATGATCGACCGCCTCACCGGCCCCGGCCTCGCCCGCGAGCTCATGGCCGAAATCATGTCCATGCCCTACGACGATCCCGACGGCGCCGGCCTTCTCGGCCTCGACCTCAGCGAGCTGCTCGGCAACCGCTCCACTTACGACGACGTGGACGACTACAACGGCTACAGCGCCAACAATGCCGAGAACAAAGCCGGCGCCGCGCTCACCGGCTACACCGGCTGGCGCCAACAAGCCGCCGTCGCCTGGGGCACGCTCGCCGATCCCACCGCGACCAGCGGCGCCGAAACCGGCCTGAAACGCATCACTGTCACCATCACCAGCCCCAGCGGCGACCAAACCCAGCTCGTCGCCTACCGTTCGCGCTACGGCGCCTTGGAACAAAACCAACCCCTCGCCAACCGAGTGATCTCACAGCTCGACGCCGAGCTCCGCACCGGAGCCAGCACCCGCTCCCAACGCGCCGCCGCCGCCATCACGAATCCCGCCCTCGACCCCAACTAAACGACGATGGCCCTGAACCTTCCATTGAAACTCACCACACGCGTCCGTTTTGGCCGCTTGCGGCTTAGCGCTCCCCCGCGCGCCTCCACCAGCTCGCGTCTTCGCTTCGCTGCCCCCTCCCCCTCACCGAGTGCCACTGCTGGCTCGTCCAGCAGTGCGAACCGGGTACACGTCCACCTCCGCCGCCGCCCCAATCGCCAAGGCACGATCTACGTCATCGTCCTCGGCGCCGCCCTCATCATCTCCAGCATCGCACTGGCGTCGCTCCACATGGCCCGCGTCGAGGTCGATGGCATCACCAATGCCGATCGCATCGCCCGCGCCGAGCTCATGGCCCAATCCGCCATCGAATTCGCGATGGCCAATCTGAAAAGCAATGCCAGTTGGCGAACCACGTACATCGACAACCAACAAAATCCGTCCGCCACTTGGTACAGCCCGAACTCGTCGGACGGCTTTAAGTTCATCCTCCACGACAACGACGGCAACCTCGCCGACGACATCCGCGACAACGTCACCCTCACCGGCCTCGGCCGCTCCGGCGACGCCACCGCCGCCATCTCGGTGCGCCTGGAGCCCACCGGTCAGGCTCTGACCTGCTTCAATTCCGCCATGACCGTCAACGGCAACTTCGGCGTGAGCTCGGACCTGACCATCAGCCAAATGGTGAGCTCGAACCAGGCAATCAATCTCAACGCGGGCATCAACGGCGACGCCTGGTCCACTGGCAGTATCAGCGGCGGCGGCGTCTCAGGCACGAAACGCGAAAACCAATCACCGCCGCGCACCGTCCCCGACGCGACCAACACGCTCGAGTACTATCTCGCCAACGGCACCGCCATCGACATCAACTCCATTCCCTCGCAAACGATTTCCAAGCAGGTGTTGAGCGCCGGCTACAATCCCTACGGCGCCGCCAACTCACTCGGCATCTACGTCATCGACTGCAAAAGCCAACAGCTCACGATCAACAGATCTCGCCTCGAGTGTACGCTGGTCATCACCGGCGTGAGCGCCGCTCTGCCTGTCAAAATCAGCAACACGATCCATTGGGACCCGCCGTTCCGAAACTTTCCAGCGCTCATCGTCCAAGGCAACTGCGACATGTCTTGGCGCGGTGAGCAGCAGCTCGACGAGAACGCCGACAATGCCAACTACAATCCCCCGGCGGCCCCTTACAAGGGATTTAGCGACAGCGATCAAACAGACAAATACGCCTGCCAGATCAAAGGCCTCGTCTACGTCTCCGGCAATTTGACAATCTCAAAACAAGCCAACTTCGACGGCATCGTCATCGTCGGCGGTTCCACGTCCATCAGCGATAAGGTCACCGTCTCCTACAACACCACGACGCGCGACTACACGCCCCCCGGCTTCTCCGAAGGCGCCACGATGCGCATCCTCCCCACCACCTGGACCCGCGTCGCCGCCCCTTAAAGCATCCCGCCGGACGCCACTGGCATCTTGCCAGTGCTGGGGTGCCACTGGCATCTTGCCAGTGCTGAAGCCGGGTACTCGCTTACCACTCCTCGTCCGATTGGGTGCCATGCCCACGGAGGTCCGCCGACGTGGGCATGTTGCTCAGTGGTTACATGCCCACGCGGACGTGGGCATGGCACGCTGGTTCGATTGACATTCTGAAGACTATAGTCGCGGAGCTTGCTCCGCGCGCCACCCGTCTGGTAGCATTTCCTCATCCCATCCGGTCGCCCATCCCCCGGCCGACCCCCCCAGACCCGCCATCCGTCGGAGTCCCCCACATGCACCCCCGCTCCCAGTCCGCTTGCGGCTTAGCGATTCTCTCTTTCTTTCTCTTCGCGAACGCCAACGCCGACTGGCCCCAATGGCGCGGCCCCGACCGCAACGACATCTCCAAGGAAACCGGCCTCCTCCAATCCTGGCCCGAAAAAGGCCCCCGACAGGTTTGGCTGTTTCCGGACTGCGGCGTCGGCTACTCCGGCCCCGCCATCGTCAAAGACCGGCTCTACATCCTCGGCGCCCGCGGCGAGAAGGAATTTCTCCTCGCCCTCGACGCCGCCAGCGGCAAAGAACTCTGGAACGTTGAGCTCGGCGACAAGCTCGGCAACAACTGGGGCGACGGCCCGCGCAGCACTCCCGCCATTGACGGCGATCTTATCTACGCTCAAAGCGCCAAGGGCGACCTCGCCTGCGTGGACAAGGCTGGGAAGACCGTTTGGAAAAAATCGCTCGTCAAAGACCTCGGCGGCAAAGTGCCGACCTGGGGCTACGCCGAGTCGCCGCTCATCGTCAACGAGAAAGTCATCTGCACGCCCGGCGGTGAGAAAGGCTCAATCGCCGCGCTAAACAAGAAGTCGGGCGATCTTGTTTGGCAAGCCGCCGAGCTGAAAAGCGACGCCCACTACGCCTCATCGGTCCTCCGCAAGACCGCCGACGGCAAACTTGAAATCGTCCAATTGCTCCCTGATCAGGGCGTCGGCGTCGATGCGGTAACCGGAAAACTCAATTGGACCACCCCCTGGCCCAAGCCCACCGCCGCCATCCCCACGCCGGTCATTAAGGACAATCTCGTCTACTTTACCTCCGGCTACGGCGTCGGCTGCAAGCTCGTCGAAATCTCTCCCGACAACCAGGTGAAGATTCGCTACGAAAACAAGGACATGAAGAACAAGCACGGCGGCGTCATCCTGCTCGACGGCCACATCTACGGCCACTCCGACGGCATCGGCTGGATCTGCCAAAACTTTGAAACCGGCGAAACCGTGTGGCGCGACCGCGAGAAGCATCTCGAAATGGGCTCGGTCACCTACGCCGACGGCCGCATGTACTGCCTCGGCGAAGACACCGGCGACGTCGTCCTCGTTGAACCTTCTACCAAAGGCTGGAAAGAACACGGCCGTTTCAAGCTCACGCCGCAGACCGATCAGCGGAAACCTTCGGGAAAAATCTGGACGCACCCCGTCGTGAACGACGGCCGGCTCTACCTCCGCGACCAGAACCTCCTGTTTTCCTTCGACGTCAAAGCCGAACCCGAAAAAACCGCAAGCAAGTAGCCCCAGTACCGGCGGTTTTCAACTGCCGCCCCAACCATTAGCGGCGCTCGTTTTTGGCCACCCCATCCCCGATAATGCGCCACCGCGGTTTGACGTCCCGCCCCACCCGTTTAGCCGCGACCCGAAGGTCCTCCGCAGGGGAGCGCGCACCCCGTGCTCCCCCACGACCGAGTTTTTTTCCCACAGACCTTCCCGCCCCAGCGGAAAAAACCCGCCCTACTTCTTTTGGTCCGTTGCCTTCGCCGAGTCCGTCTTCGTCCCGGCGGCGGCCTTTGGCTCCGCCGCCTTGGCCTGGTCTTTCTTTTCCAACTTCGGCGTCAGCACCAGCCGCACCGGCGTCCCCAGAATCGGAATCGCCTCCGTATTCGCCTCGAACTGCAGATCCTCATTCGAATCGCTGCTCCGCATAGGCACGTCCAGCATCGCGGTCGCGAAATTCGACACGCAAATGAAGTCCCCGCCCTCGGCCATATAAATCTCCCGCCCCGTCGCTTCATTTCTGTCGAATATGCTTCCTGCGAATACAAACGGCTGCGTCATCGGCTTCTTGGTCTTCGTATTGCGAATCCACTGCTCGGCCTTCGCCGACTTCCACTTGCCTTTGTCGTCCAGCCAGCGGACTTCCACGTCAATCACCGTCCCCGTCGGCGGCTTGAACTCGGGCCGGAACTGCACCGGCGTGCCCGGAACGGCCCCCACCGCCAACAGCGCCGCATGCACTGTCTTGGCCCTCGTCCGCACCGCCACGACGGATTCGTGCTCCTTCGTCCCCTGCAAACAGGCGAACATCTCCAGATAACCCTTCCGGAGCGAGACATACCCATCGACCATCACCTGCTTCGCCTTCGCATCCACCCACACCTCGTCGGGCTTCGGCAGTTTCTTAGCCCCCGGCGGGTCCGGCAGCTTGGGCGCGGGGATGACGTGCTCGTCCTCCGGCGGAGTGCCCGCAGGCTTAGCCGCCGGCGGCGAGGCCGGCTTAGCCTCATCCGCCACGATGACGGCTGCCGGCAAGACAAGAACCAGAAAGCAACTCCAAAACCGCAAAGAACGGCGGCCCATAAAACATCCTTTGGTTTATCGCCGATTTATCGTCGCCAACCGCCGAGCTTGCATTTACTATGCCGGCATAGCGGCGCGGCCGCCGCGCTATTTCGCCGCGACAGGTGAACAGCGGCGGCAAAATGCGTACAATGGCCGCCACGCGCCAGCCGCCACGCCTGTCGCATTTGTCGACGCCGCACGGAGCAGAACGTCCCCCGCTATGTCTACCACGCTCGACCCCAACACGGAAGCTCGCCCCCGCTCGGTCTCCGCATTTTCCAACGGCAAGCTCGACCCGCCGCCGTCACAAGCCGCCACGCAACCAAAGTTCTGGCGGAAAAAGACGTCCAAGTCCGTCCGCCGCGGCA
>JAICUM010000364.1 GCA_025935855.1 Pirellulales bacterium
GGCCGCCAACTCTACCATTCCCCCTTATTGACATGGTTGTGGCCGCACATTCTGCCGGTCCCCGCCCCTTTGTTGGGGTGGTTTTGGGTGGGGGGACGAACCTCTAACAACGTGCCATCACTCGAGCCGCTCAAATCTCTTCGCGAGTATAGACCTCACCCAATCAACCGGCCAAGCCGACTACGCAACCGCGCGCTCGGCGCACCTCTTCGCAGTCGATCGACGCGACCCATCCCTCAACGAAACCAGATAGCCACATCAACCTTCAGAGCCCGCTTCATCGCGTGAAGTTTCCCCATCATGAACATCCGATCACAACACGCGAGCCTTCCGCTCGCCTCTTTGCGCCTTCGCGTCTTTGCGGGGAAACCTTGGCCATCAAAGCTCGTCAACGGAATTTCCGCACGCAATGTCAGCCGTGCCCCCCGCCGTCGCCTGAACAAACAGCCTCCGTTAGCCGCCAGCTGCGAGCTGCGAGCCGCCGGCTCCTCCAAAACCTTTCAACCCCGTCACCTCCCACTAACTCCACCCCACCAAATCACCCCAGAACCCCCGTATTTTCCCACCTCCCTCAAAAATTCCCCCTCGCCCCAAGTGCTTCCCCGCTTGCGGCTTAGCGCCGCCCCACCCCCGCACAACCGCTAGCGTCCAAAAAAATTCTCACCCCCAGCCCGCAAAACTGTTGCAAGCCCGAATTTCCTTGGTAGAGTGGGGAGGAAGTGGCGGCACTATGTCACGCCAGCGGTGTGCTTTTCTCCCGGATTTTTGACGAGCAACAAGGAGCCAGACGCTTCGCTTGAGGGTCCCCCAAGGGCTTGTCTCTTCGCTTCACCCGCGACCGAGCAAGCCTGCACGTTCAAGTGAAACTCTCTCGTCCCTGTCGGCTTTAAGAAAAACCTCGAGCCAGGCCCGCCGCTAGCCAATCAAGCCGTGCCGTCGCCACACTCGTTAAACTTGCCCCCCAACCAAGCGCAGCTTTTGATCGGGTATCACTCACCTACATGAGACGGGGACTCGGAGAAATGAACATGAAACGTGGATTGGTTTTCTCTTTGTGCGCACTCGCGCTCGCTGCGTATGGCAGCTCGGCCATCGCCCAGACGCTCGACGTCAGCCTTAACCTTCGCTACAACGATCCGGCTGATCCGACCGAGGGCGGCACCTTCACCATGGTGGCGAAGGTCAATAACCCTGGCACGACCAAGGGCATCGCGGCCGTCAACGCTTACCTCAGCAACATCAACACCACTGGCCTCCTCTACGGTGCCGGCGGCAACTCGATCACCAACGGTGGCGCCGTCTACAGCACCGCGGTCACCGGCGGCACCAACTTGCTTTACGGCCAGGATGTCTCCGCTGGTACGGTTGTCTTGAACGTTGGTGCCGGCGGCGGTACAGTGCTGGCGACTGATCCCCTTCGCAATGCGGCCTGGAACGGCGCGTCCGTCCTGATTACCGGTACGTTCGGCGGCACGCGGCCCGCGTTCATCACCTCCGGCAGCAACTCGAGCGACGGCAACTTGTTCACCGCCGCTGCCACGACGACCACTCCGGAAGCGACCGGCGCCTCTGTGGATGCCAACAGTACGTTCGTCGTTCGCGGCGATTCCTTGGCCTCTTTGGGGCTCAATAGCAACCCGGCTGCTGGCATCGCTGCCGGGGACGTCAACCGCGATGGCGCTGTCAACGTCAATGACTTCAATATTCTGGCCTTTAACTTCGGCAAGAATGCTGGTGCGAACGGCTGGGATCAGGGTGATACCAACGACGATGGCAACGTCAACGTCAATGACTTTAACGCCTTGGCGTTCAACTTTGGCAAGGCTTCGGGTTCGCCGCCCGCTCCGGTAAGTGCTGTGCCCGAACCGGCCACGCTGGGTTTGCTAAGCCTCGGGATTGCAGCGTTGGCTGCGGCTTCACGTCGTCGTGCTTAGTTCAACGGGTTTTCTGCCTGACTGTTAGGGTAAAATCGGAAAAGGAGCTGAGGCTGCTAGTGAGATTAACTTTCCAATCCTTTCTTCCCTAGCCCGCCATTTAGATGGGCACCAGTTAGATTTAAAACATTCAATCCCTTGAATCTTTACCAGGAATTAAGCAACATGCGTAAGAACATTGCTCTCTCTTTGGCGGTCGCTATCGGCCTGATGACATCTTATGCCAGCGCTGCCACGGTGACGTTTTCCAGCGATAATCGGCCTGTAAGCGTTTTGGAGTCCACTGCGACTGCGACGAATACGAATCCTCCCCCTGCCGGTGGTTCGGTGTTGGGCTTCTTAGCTACGACCAGCTCGGATATCCTCAGCATTGGCAAAGTCCAGTTTACGATCGACAGCCCTTCAGGCGCGACGATTTATCAGAACTCCAACGGTTCTGATAACGCTCCCCCGAGCCCGGTTTTCGTCGGCATCATCCCAGGTTTGGGTGCTGACAGCTACCTGGATACTCCGGGAAATACCAGCCAGTTGGGCGTAAACCTACCGGGCGATGGTTCAGACAACGCCGCGTGGGGTGATACCAGCGATGATGGTCCGCAGACTAACTTCAAATTCGGCCAATTTACGGTTCCGACAAATGCACAGTGGCACTTCACCGGTCAGCTGACGGTTGCTGGTGCTACGGGGCCCGAGTCCTTCCCGTTCTCCTTCAGTAGCGGTAACGTCCCCGAGCCGGCGAGCTTCGGCTTGGCGGGCATGAGCCTTGTCGGCTTGCTCGCTGCGAGCCGCCGTCGCAAGGCCTAATTGAATCGGAAACTTTCACGTGCCTTGCCCCCCCAGCAGGCTCGTGTAGGTGAACCCCGAGGCCCCCTGGTTCTACGGAACCAGGGGGCCTTTTTTGTTTTCCTTCATGCACCAATACCACCGGTTCTTGAACCGGCGTGCGCAGCACAAGAAGTTCCGTTCCCTGAGCCCTCCTAAGAGGCCAGTCCGCCTCAACGCTTCTCGCGGCTCCGCCGCCCTGGTTCAAGAACCAGGGCTACACGCTATTGGCCTTCGTCATCTCCGCAGCGAGAATGAAGCGGCCGACGTCGTGACATCCGCCTTCGCGACCGGCCTATTAGGTTGAAAGCAAATCATTATTTCCTGCAGGCATACGGCACGATGCGATTGAAACTCTCCATTCTGGCCGCCTTCTTGCCGGTCATAGTTGCTGGAACCTCCCACGCTGCCAGCGTTTCCCTCTATCGCTCCGTTCGCAGCGTCACCCCAGCGGAAGCTGCGGACGGCGCCCCACTCGGTGGATACGTCAGCGACTTCTTTGTTGACACTGATTCGGACATCCTGAGCTTCAACAAAATCGGAGTCACCGCTCCGCTTTATCAACACGCCCTGGGTCGCGACGACGGCCCAGTCAACGACGCGCTCCTGCCGGTGTCGGCGGCGCTCTCGGCCGACTCCTACATCACCTCGCCGGGGCCAACGCTCATGCTGGGCGGCGGGTTCAGCGGCGTCGAAAACCTTTGGGGCGATCTCACCAACGACGGCCCGCAGCACAACTTTCATTTTGCCCGCCTCACCGCCAGTCAGCCCGGCGAATTCACCGGCAACGTCACCGTCCGCGGCTACAGCGACCCCGTGTATGTCCCCTTCAAATTCGCATTGCCGGCAAGCGCGGCCGACGCCGACATTGCAAACTCCCAGGCCCCATACACGTTCTCCTATTCGCTCGATCCACCGCCCCGCCCGCCGGTGACGACTCCGCCCTACGTTCCGCCAGTTAATCCAATCGGTGGCGGCGCGCCGCCGGCGCCTCACCCATTTCCGCCCTCCGGCAATCCGCCCATTGGAAATCCTCCCTCGCCCGGCAATGACCCCGGCTCCATTCCGCCGGGCAGTCTGACCCTCAGCAGCACGCTCTCGATCGAGCGCGAGAGTCGCCTCGTCACCGCTCAAGAAGTCGCGGGCGGCGCGCCCCTCGGCGCCGTCGTCAGCGAGTTCCGTCTGACCACCGACAACGATATTCTCAGCGTCGCCAGCCTACACTTGGACAGCGCGCCCTATCAGAACGCGCTCGGCACCGAAAGCAGCCGTGCCCCCCAAGCCCTGGTTGACGCGATGCCGGCCGTCGGCGCGAACTCTTACATCCAATTGCCCGGCAACACCGTCGTCCTCGGCGGCGGATTTGCCGGCAGCGCCAATGCGCTGTGGGGCGATCTGTCCGACAATGGCGCCCAAACAAACTTTCTCTTCTCGCAGCTCACCTTGAGCAAGAGCGGCAACTTCGCCGGCGAAATTGCCGTCCGCAACGGCGATAACTTCGTCTCGGTTCCCTTCAGCATGGCCCTGCCTGGCAACGCCGCAGACCTCGCCGCGCTAGGCGCCAGTGGACAATACTCGTTCACCAAGCAGGTCGTCATCTCGGCGCCCGTGATTCCCGTCGTCCCCACGCCGCCGCCGTTCCAAGGTCCGCAGCCGCCGGTTGTTCCGAATCCGCCGGTGCAGTCGCCGCCGCCGGTGGCGGTCGATCCGACCATTCCGCCCGTCGCTGACCTGCCGGCCAATCCGCCGCAGGCGCCCGACCAACCGCAAACGAACCCGGACCAACCGCCCCTCAATCAAGATCCGCCGCCGGCCACTCCCGACCAGCCCCAGACCACGCCCGAACAGCCGCCGCTCATCACCAATCCGCCGTTGATCTACGTCATCGATCCGGCCACCATCCTGCCCGGCATTGTCCTGCCGTTTGACGGCAGCACCCTCATCGACCAGATTGATTTAGGCCGCTGGCACATCGGCGACTACCTCCCGTTCATTACCGGCGATTCCACGACGGTTGCCGTGCCTAGCGGATTCCGCGCCACCGACAGCGGCATTCGAACGTTTTCGCTCGACGGCGCCTCGATCAGCCCTAGCAACGCCGTGCTCTTCGGCAATTCCTTCAGCACCCAAGGCGCCACCGAGTCCACCGCCCACGCCGCCGTCCCCGAACCCGCGCCCCTCACCCTACTCCTCGCCGCGGCCCTCACCGCCCTCGCCACCACCCGCCGCCGGTAAGCCCTACAGTAGGTCCCTTCTGCCGGAAGGGACCTCCACCCCGCGGATCGCTCCTCGCTAGTCTCACTTCTCTGCGCCTCCGCGTCTCTGCGAGAGACCTCCCCACTGGCCCATTTTTCGCCTCGAAATCCGCCCTCGAATCTGCTATACTGTCCA
>JAICUM010000636.1 GCA_025935855.1 Pirellulales bacterium
AGCGGCGACGCCGACCGTGACGGCGACGTCGATCGAACGGATTTAGGCTATTGGCGCGCCGGGTTCCGCCCGGCGTACCGGCCGCCTTCAATGGAGCTCCTCCCCGCGGCGACGACTCCGCTGTCGCAAGACCAGGCTTCTTTTGATCGCCTGTCCGCAGACTTACGTGACATGGCCCTGGTGCTGAATTGGGCGGTCTACGACTCACAGCCCGACAACGTCCAACTCACTGATAACTCTCAGCTACCCGAGGCCCAGCTTGCGGACGATCTGTTCGATCCGACTTTCAAGGATTTTGCCGCGGCATTTAGCGACCCAAGTTTTTCGCCAGTTCCCGGACGTCCAGCCACGGTCCAGGGTCCGACTTCAAATCAAACCGGCGAAGCGCCTTCAGGCGCCGATCCAACAGTGGAGTGGCAATCGCTTGCGGATGACGAACTTGGGCTTTGAATCTAGCCCGCGGCATTTTCTCGGGCCGCCTATGGCTATCCGCGGCCCCCTCGACGGCAGGTCGCTTGGCCGCTAGATTATAGGGCTCGAATTAAGGCGATTTTACAGGCACCGGTGCACTCCCCATGTACGCGATTATTTCCGACGGCGGCAAGCAACTTAAAGTCGAACAAGGCCAGGAGCTCCTGGTCGATTACCGGGACGTCCCCGCGGGCGAAAAAATCACCTTCGACCGCGTGATGGCCGTCAGCGACGGTGCGGGCGACCTGAAGCTCGGCGCCCCGCTGGTCAGCGGCGCCTCGGTCGTCGCCGAAGTGATCGGCCCCGAGAAGGGCCCCAAGCTCGTCATCCAAAAGCTCCGTCGCCGCAAAAACTTCCGCAAGAAGACCGGCTTCCGCGCCCTCGCCACCCGCGTGCGCATCAGCTCTATCACCGGCTGACTGACATCGCCAGGATGATCCAGAGGCGTGCCACTGGCCTCCCGCCAGTGCTGAAGTGGCAGCCCGGCGCAGCGCTACTCACTGGCGACACGCCAGCGGCACACGCGCCACGTGACCCCTCACCGCTCCTCGCTTGTCAAAGCCTTTTGGGCCACGCTCCTCTTTGGCAGCGTCCCGGCGTGCATCAAACTCATTCACGTTGATTCGTACGCGCTCGGCATCTGGCGGCTCTCGCTCGCCGCCATTGGCATGTCCGCGCTCGTGATGGCGCAGCGCCGCTCGGCGGCAGCCGTCCTCGCCGAAGTCCGCCGCCACTGGCAAGTTTTCACCGCCGTCGGCGTCTGCTTCGGCCTGCACTGGCTCACCTATTTCCAGAGCATCAAGATCGCCAACGCCTCGATCGGCTCTCTCGGCTTCTCTACCTGCGGCGTCCAGTTGCCGCTGCTCGGCTGGCTCTTCGGCTTCGGCAGGCCAGGTTGGACAGCGCTCGTCGGCGTCGCGCTCGCCATGGCGGGCAGCATTCTCGCGGTTCCGGAATACACCGCCGGCGGCGGCGAGGCCCTCGGCATGGCGGTCGGCATTCTCAGCGGCACGTTTTACGCCATCGTGCCCATGCTCCACCAACGGCACGCTCATCTCAATCACGAGCTGCGCACCTGGGCTCAGTTCGTCTTCGCGCTGCCCGTATTCCTCGTGACGGCTCCGCTCGCCGATTGGCATCCCATTTCGACACGCGACTTCTGGATCATCATCCACCTCGGCCTCGTGGTGAACCTCATCGGCCACTACCTGTGGGTGCAAGTCTCGACCGAGCTGCCGCTCACGCTCACCAGCGCGCTGGGTTACCTGCAGCTCCCCGCGTCGCTCGCCTTTAACGTGCTTCTCACGGACGAGCGGCTGACCGCCGCCACCTGGCTCGGCGCCGCGCTGATTATCGCCGGCAATCTGCTCGCCCTCGGCACGAACAAGCAGCCGCCCATCGAAGCCGAGCCGCCGGTCGATTGACAGCAGCCTCGACGACGCGTCGCAACTCAACTCGCCTTCGGCGGTTTGTAATGCCCCGCCGGCGCGCGGAACGAAATCGCCAGCCGATTCCACGCGTTGATCGCCACGATGGCCATCGTGAGATCGATCAGCTCCTTTTCGTTGAATTGTGCTTTCGCCTGCTCATACACGTCGTCCGCCGCGTGGCCCTGGCTGATGTGCGTCACGGCCTCGGTCCACGCCAGCGCCGCGCGCTCGCGGTCGCTGTACATCGGCGCCTCGCGCCACGCATCGAGCATGTACAACCTTTGCTCCGTTTCGCCGGCGGCCCGCGCGTCCTTCGAGTGCATGTCGAGGCAGTACGCACATCCGTTGAGCTGCGAGGCCCGCATCTTCACCAGCTCCAACAGCGGCTTCTCGATGCTGCCGGAACGCACGTACTTCTCAAGGCCCTCCATCGCCTGATAGGCCTCGGGCGCCACGCGAACGGGATTGATTCTTGGTTGCATCGTAATGCTCCTCCTACGATGTGAGAGTGGACAATTCCCCAATTATTCGCCGGCGGTGAATTCTGTCGCGAGCGATTTTTGGCGACAGAATTCCTAAGCCTTACGTGCCAACAGTTTAAGTTGTCATCGAGGCGCTGAATTTTGTCATCGCGGCTAGGACCCGCGTTGACAGTGCGCGCATCGCCGTCGAGCGCCCCAAGTAGGTCCCTTCTGCCGGAAGGGACCTTCCCGAACGTGTCGAATCTTTCACGTGGCCAAGGTCCCGCTCGGCAAGCGGGACCTACTTATTAAGTGAAGCTACTATCTATACG
>JAICUM010000196.1 GCA_025935855.1 Pirellulales bacterium
CGTCCCCGCCGAGCGAATCGACCAGTCCATCCTCCTCATTCGCGGCCAAAAGGTCATGCTCAGCCACGACCTCGCCCAGCTCTACGGAGTCGAAACGCGGCTCTTGACTCAGGCAGTTAAGCGAAACATTGACCGGTTCCCCGACGACTTCATGTTTCAGCTGAACGACGTGGAAGAGGAATCTTTAAGATCACAAATTGTGATCTTAAAGCCAGGCCGCGGCCAACACCGAAAGTTCCGACCTACGCCTTCACCGAACAAGGCGTCGCCATGCTTTCCAGCGTCCTCCGCAGCCCGCGCGCCGTCGCCATCAATATCGAGATCATGCGAGCCTTCGTCCGCCTACGGCAACTGCTCGCCTCCCACGCCGACCTCGCCCGCCGGCTCGACGACCTCGAAACGAAATACGACCACCAATTCCGCGCCGTCTTCGACGCCATCCGCCAAATGATGGCAACGCCCGACCCGCCCAAACGCCGCCGCATCGGCTTCCACGCCACCCCCGACGACAACCAACCCGCCAACACCGCCAAACCCCGCCGCAAACGCCGCTAACCCTTTTCCTTCTCCCCACCTCCACCTTCCGCCCTCCGCCTTCCGCTTTCGCCCATCTCCTACTCCCTCCTCACCCCTCACCATTCATTCTTCAACCGATACAACACATGCCTCCTCAACCAATGCCCCTCCGGTAAAAGCGGGTGATCAAAATCCTCGCCCTCGGCCCGCGTCATGCCAATCTTCTCCATCACCCGCCACGAGCGCACGTTCGCCGGCACGGTGAATGACACCACTTCGCGCAGGCCCAGCCGCCCAAAGCCGTCTTCTAACGCCGCGCGGGCCGCTTCCGTCGCATAGCCGCGCCCCCAAGACTCGGAGGCCAACCGCCAACCAATCTCAACGCACGGCGTGAACGCCGTCTCATAGGTCACCACGCTCAAGCCCGCGAAGCCGATGAACCCGCCGGCGCCTCGCTCTTCAATCGCCCACCGTCCGAACCCATGCTGAGTAAAGTGCTCGATGGTCCGCGCGGCGGCCGCGTCACTTTCGTCGCGCGAGAGCACGCCGGGAAGGAACTCCATCACCCGCGGATCAGCGTTGATCGCGGCAAACGGCGCCAGGTCGGACGCCTTCCACTCGCGCAACGTCAATCGCTCTGTCTTCAGGGCCGTGGTTTTCGACATAGCGGCTTACCGGCTCACCTAGATTCCTTCGCGCCTCTGGGCCTCTGCGTGAGGCCAATCCCGACTGGCCCAAAAACTAAGCTTGCATCCCATTTGCATATAGTGTACACTTGCACCCATTCGTTCTTTGACATCTCGAACGCCTGCACGAAAAAGCCGCGCTAGCGGTGCGCGCTCACCTTGGGGGAATTATGTCGCAGAAAACCTGATTCTGCGCTCGTTTTTCAAGCCTTAAACCCAATCCCCACAAGGCTTAAGAATTATGTCACCAAAAACGCGCTTCGCCCGAGCGGCGACATATACTCACGCCAAAATCCTCTGCTTCCCAACCACCCGTCCCAGTTAACAGCCCCGCCACCCGCTCAGGGCGCCTTACTCCAACGACCGCTCATCCGTTCGCGGCGTCCAAAACACCAGGATCATCCCCAGCGCATAGATGAACGCACACGCCGCCCCAACCGCCGAGTAGTCGTTGCCGAACCACTTGAACAAGCCGCCCGCGGCAAACACCGCCCCGGCCGTGACGAATCGCCCCGCGTTCATGGCCACGCCCGCGCCGGACGCGCGGACATACGTGGGGAACAACTCCGGCAGAAACAGCGGCAGCCAGCCGAAAAAGAGCGTCGCCACCAAGCCCTGGACGAAGACGATCGGCAAGAACGACGGCTCCAGCGGCGCGGTGAGCTTGAACATCATCAGCGTCAGCGCGGTCGCGCCGAGGCTGATCAAGAAGTACGACACGCGCCGGCCCACCAGCGCCGCGAACGGCGCGCCCAGGAAGCTTCCCAGCGTTGCGCCGATGGCCCACCACCGCTGCGTGATCGACTTGTAGTGCGGATCGCCCGCGGCAACGTGTTCCGCCCACGGAATCATCCATTTGCTCCCGGCCCACGCCCCCACCAGCGGCACGGACGCCAACAAAATGCCGATGAGCGTCGGCCGTAAAAGTTCACGGCGAAACAGCGAGGACAGCGGCGGCGCCGGCGTCTTGGCGGCCCCGCGCGACGCCAGCCACTTCGGCGACTCCGGCAAAAACGCGATGACGACGATGCCAAGAATCGAGGACGAACTGACCAGCTTAAAGATCCACCGCCACGAGTCCGGCGTGATTTTGTAGAACTGACCGAGCAGTGACAGAGCGAGGATGCCGACGTTGATGCCCGCGCCCATCACGCCGGCCACGGTCGGCCGCGAAGCGTTCGGCCAGCACTCGGCAACGAGCGCGACGCCGTTAGGCCAAACGCCGCCCACGCCGAGCCCGACCATGAACCGCAGGAGGAGCATTTGCTCAGGCGTTCGCGCAAACGCGCCGAGCCCGGCAAACACCGAATAGAAGAGAATGCTGACGCCCATGGCCCGCGTGCGGCCGATGCGGTCGCCGAGATTGCCGAGCAGACTGCCGCCGAACGCGGCGCCGAGCATGAGAGCGGCCGTGAAATTGGCGAACCACTGCCCGGCCACCGCGTCGGCCTCGTCGCCAAGCAGGCTTTTGCACACAGAATAGGAGGCCACCGGCATCAGTCCCAACTCAACGCCGTCGAACACCAGACCGAGAAAGGCCGCCGTCAGCACGGCGACGCGCGCCCCGCGAGACAGGATGGCCGGTTCACTGGTCTGCGACATGGTTGCGGCGGTGTTGGTTGGCAATGGCGGTCAGGAGCTTCGTGCTACCCGTTTTAATCGCCAGTGAGCTTGAGGTAATCCTTGTAAGCCGTCGCGATGTCGGCGGGCTGATCCGAAGGTGATGAATGAACCAGCACGCCATACCGCAGCCGGAACCGCTCGCCGGGTTTCACAACGACTCGGCTCGGTTCCCCTTTGTGGAACGCGGCGCGGCCGAACGGATTCGCCACCAGCAGCCCGTAGTCGCGCGCATGGAACCAGCTCGGGCGAAAGTTGTGCGGGTGGCAAAGAATCGCGATGCCGACGCGTTGGTCGTCCGATACGCCGGCGTAATCGCACCACTCAGCCGCCGCGCCCCAGACTTCTTTTTCATTGTGAGCGCCATGCGAGTTGACGATCTCGCCGGTGCCCGGCGGGATCTCGCCTTTGGCTTTACGGTCGGCGCGCAGCGGCGTGGCGATGCGAAAGCCAAGGCCCATTTCCTCCTGGTCGCCAAACGCAAATTCCTTGTCCGAGGAGAACATCGAATCACAGAGCAACAGGTAGCCTGCCGGAATCACGCGCACTCCGCAACGAAAGTCCTCATTACACACGACCTTGCCCTGCTCCTGTTGATCGCGGTAGCTGTAGCGAACCTTGAACCCGCCCTCTCCTGCCCTGCCCTTCGGCTTCTCGATGAACCGCTCAAAAACGACGGGCGCCTTGTTTCGCCAATAGTCGGAGCCATTGACGTCGCCAAAGGCCATCCAGATTCCCGGATGCAAGGCGGCATGGTCGGCAAGGTCGCGGCCTACGACCGGCGGATGGTTGCGCGTGACCGGCACGCCGTTCGGGGCATGAACGTGCGCGAAATACGGACGGGTGATCGTCTTGTCGGCGTAGAAGTATTCCGCAAATGGTCTCCCCGCGATTTTAATGTCAATCGAGCCCGGCTTTGCGTCGAAGCTGACCTGGTCGCCACGCTCGGCGCCTTTCAATGGCGAGATGACGCCGACTAAAAAAAACAAGCCCGCAACGGCTAACAGGACCTGCTGAGAAAACGCTCGAACGTCACCCGTTTGAATGCACATCATGAGATCCCTACTCATCGACCGCTGGCGGCTAGTCATTGACCGATGTTCAACTCATGGCGTCTTCAATCACGCGGATCACCGCGCTGTTGTCGAGCTCGCCAAGGCCGCGCGCCTCAGCACGCTGCAAGAGCTGCATATGAACCTGCGACAGCGGCAGCGATTGCCCGTTGCGCGCCGCTTCGTCGAGCATCAGGCGGACATCCTTAATGTGCTGCGAGAGCTTAGCCTGCGGCGAGAACTCACCGGCGACCATTTTCGGCCCCTTGCCATCCATGATTCTCGAATACGCGGGGCTATTCAGAAGCACGTCAAGCGTTCGCTCAGGCGAAAGACCGATCGCTTTGGAAAAGACCAACCCTTCGGCCAGAACGGCCCGGTTCAAGCCGAGCACCAAGTTTGTGACAAGCTTCATGCGCACGCCATCGCCCCAGGCGCCGACGAAAAATGTCTTGGCGGCGATGCAGTCAAGCAGGTCGCGGCACGAGGCAAAGGCCTGCGGATTGCCGGCGACGAGCGCCGTGGACTTGTGCTGGCGAGTTTGCTCGCTGGAACCGGAGATGGGAACTTCGAGATATTCGACTCCACGGGCGGCCAGCCGAGCTCCCAAATCCACAGTGCGCTGCGGGTCGCCAGTTGTCGTGTCGATGATGATCTTCCCGGGAGCGAGACCCGAGTCCATTTGCCGCAATACGCTCTCTACCACCTCAGTAGAGTAGAGGGAAACGATCACACGTTCGCATTCCAGCAGCGGATTCTCAGACCACTTGGCGCCGGCGTGGAGGTATTGGTCAGCCTTCTCGCGCGTGCGGTTGTAAACGATCAGCGAATAGCCGTCGGCCAGCAGGCGATCGCAAATCGCGGCGCCCATCAGACCCAGGCCGATGACGCCGACTGTCTTCGTATCCGCCATGGGAAGTCAATATGTCGCTAGGGTGATGCCGGCAGATCTTGGAGAAGCGGTTTGGCAAGTTCGGCATAAGGGAGCGAATCGGGCACAACCTGCACGGCGGTCGTGACCTTCCAGGGAGCAACCTCCGTTTGGAATTCCGCCTCGATGAAGTGAGCCGTCCAGCCTTTTTCCGGCTTCGCGGCGACCGCACGATATTCGCCGGCGGCATTGGGGGTGAGCATTTCAGCCTTGAACTGCGGACCGAGAACCGCGAGGCGGAAATCCCGAGCATTTGGATTGGTGGCCTGCCAGTGTCGAACCGCGGTGGGCCGGGCTTTGGTGCTGAAGAGAATGGCGCCGTTCGGTTCAAGCGTCCACGCATAGGCGGGGCGCTCCACTTGGTTCAGGACCATCACGTAGAAGGCCAGTGCGCTGTCGAGAACGTCCGTGCCGTTGAGGGAGTGGTCGGCGTTCGGCACATAGCGCAAATGCTTTTCGCCAGGAAGATCCTTGAAGTAGAACTGGGACGAGTCGGGAAGAAAGTACTGATCGCCGGCGGCGTTGACAATGTACTTCGGCAGATCAAGCAGACTGCGATACGTGTATGGGTCGTCGATGGCCATGAGGGCGTGACTGCGGTCCATGGCCTGCTTGTTGAGGAGACGCTGCCGCTCATAATCGCCCAGCGCGGGGGACCATTTGCCATAGGCGGCCAGTTGATGTGCCATCGACCGGCGGACATTCAACACGTCGATGACCATCGGCATGATGGCTTTCACGCGTTTATCGACCGTCGGCACGATCCAGGTAGTCCAGCCGCGCTTCGAGGCCCCTGTGACGACGAATGATTGAATGTCAACGCGTTTGTTTTCAGGCAGCGACTTGTCGGAAAGCGATTGTTGGACCGCGTCCATAGCCTTGACGGCGCTTTTGACCATTGGCAGCCGGGGAAGCCAGGTATAGTCGCCGGTTTGCACAGCCCGCTGCATGCAAAAGGCGAGCAAGGCGTCTTCTTTGAGCGGCTGCGTCGCGCCGGCGACTAAAAGCGGTTCGTTCGGGACACACTTCAACTCGGCCACGACCGAGTGTGATCGGCGGGCGATTTCCAGGGCGCGTGCGCTTGCATGTTGCGGCGGATCGAGGTCGTTCGAGCCGCCGCTGATGATCAGCAATGCCGTTGAGTGCGTCACATTCTCAGGTCGCGTGACGAGCAGCCAATGCTGCCACAGCGGACGGTCAATTTCCGCCGCCGTCCGCCATGTCTGCGATTTGAGGTCGATAACCGTCGTCGCGAGGCCATTCTCCTCAACAGTTCGGACGACCTTCCAGGCGAACTCGGGATCGGGCTGCGCGACATAGTCTTGAAAGATCGTCGGCACTTCGTCGGCGACGAGCCAATTTGGCAGGGCGACGCCGAGAATAACCAGCGCAAGCAAGCTGAGATAACAGCGAATGACGAGTAACAGTCTGCTCATGTTCATGGAAGGCTGATCACGTTGACGCGTGTTTTGCGGATATATAGTGTGAAGACTTGGCTGTTGAGGCGAGACTTCTCCGTTTGCTTGTTGAGGGCAATTATGTTTCCGAAGAAGCCGACCTTCGTCAGATGAATATAGCCGAGGACCAATGATGTCGGACCGCAATCGGCGGAATTTTTTAGCGAAGGCCGCGGTGGGCACGGCCGCCGCTTTTCTATCGACTAGGCCAGGTCGGGCGGCTGGGACCAACGAACGCGTGGGGGTCGCGATCATTGGCGCCGGCAACCAGGGCAAGCGGCACTGTGAATCGCTGCTGTCGCTGAAAGACGCCGAGATTGTGTGCGTCTGCGACGTCGATCCGGTACGACTAGCGGCGCAAGTCGCGCGCACCGACGGCAAGGCAAAAGGCGTTAGCGATTTTCGCCGTATTCTGGACGACAAATCGATCGACGCCGTGACGTTGGCCGTGCCCGACCACTGGCATACGCCCGCCGCACTGTTGGCGCTGGAGGCGGGGAAGCATGTATACGTCGAGAAACCATGCTCACACAATGTTCGCGAAGGCCGAATGCTGGTCGAGGCGGTGAAGCGGCATCAAAAAGT
The DNA here is from genome assembly GCA_025935855.1 of Pirellulales bacterium. Taxonomy (GTDB): domain Bacteria; phylum Planctomycetota; class Planctomycetia; order Pirellulales; family Lacipirellulaceae; genus Lacipirellula. Next base: position 6,848 of record JAICUM010000196.1, read on the forward strand.
CGCGGCTCACGGTACGCAATCGCGCTCCACGCCAGGCATTCAAGAAGCCATCCAGATGTTGCACGAGGGCGTCATCGGCGACGTGCTGATCTCGAAATGCTGGAACTGGCAGAAGCGGGAAAACATCAGCCACCTGCAGCCATCCGCGCCGCCGAAGGGCGTCGATTACGATACCTGGGTCGGCCCGGCGGAATGGTTGCCATTTCAGGAGAACCGCTTCCATTACAAATGGCACTGGTGGTACGACTTCGGCACCGGCGACATGGGCAACGACGGCTGTCATGAACTCGACATGGCGCTGTGGGGACTGGGCGTTACGACGCATCCTTCGCTGGCGTCGGCCGTAGGCGGCAAGTATTTCTTCGACGACGATCAGCAGTTCCCTGACACGGCGCAAGTGGCGCTGGAGTGGGCAGGCGATGGAAAGCCAGGCCACAAGCGGATGTTGATCTACGAGCAGCGGCTATGGTCCACGACGTATCCATTCAATGTAGATAGCGGCGTCGAGTTCTATGGCACGAAGGGCAAGATGTTCATCAGCAAACGAGGCAAGTTTGAAATCCGAGGAGAGCGAAATGTCCTGGTCGAAAAGAAGCTGAAAGGCTCCTACGCGGCAAAAGTCGAGTACAACCACCAGAACTGGATCGACTGCATTCGCAACGGCGGTACGCCCAATGCGCCAATCGAGGTGGCCCACCGCACGGCAACGGCGGCGCATCTGGGAAACATCGCCATCCGCCTTGGCCGGTCGCTGAAATTTGAGCCGGAGACCGAGACCATTGCGGGCGATGAGGAGGCGACGGCGTTACTTGGTCGCCGGTATCGCGCGGGCGGGCATTGGGCGAATCCAAAGACGACCTAGAGCACCGCGCGATTGTCGCCGCTTCACGAGGTCGTGGCGCCTGCCGAAATCGATTGCAACGAGCTCGGCTGTTGTAGTTCGCTTTCCTGACGCAAGGGCGGAAGCGGGCTGGGCTGCTCGGCGGCCGGCGGCGTTGGAATTGGTTCGGCTGCCGGGGCAGGCGTGTTCGGCATGGGAAGCGTCTCGTTGCAGCCGCCACATTTAATTTGCCAGCCGCCGCCTAGCGAGCGGTAAACCTGAATCATGCCGGACGCGATTTCGCCTTGCGCCTGGGCCAGCAGGTCTTGCTGTTGCACCTGTACCTGCAGGACCTGCGTGACAGTTGTGAAGTCGGTGTTGCCCGCTTCGTATTGCCGCAAGGCGATCGTGACGGCCCTCCTGGCCTGCTCCACAGCACGCTGCTGCAAATCAGTCCGCTCGCGGCCCCGAAGGAACGTGACGAGGCCGTTCTCGACCTCCTGATTCGCTGACAGCACCGTTTGTTGATAGTGGGCGACTAGTTCTTGTAGCCGTGCATCCTGGAGCCGGACGTTGTTAATCAG
>JAICUM010000418.1 GCA_025935855.1 Pirellulales bacterium
GCACGACAATAGCGCGGAAGGCGCCGTTCCGCTCAACGGTTCCGCGCTCATCAGCACGGCCGATATCAACAACGTGAGCGGGGACACGAGCAATAGCGGCGGGGCGGCGAACACGTTGTATGTATTTGTGGCCGCGGGGCGGAGCACCGCGAACCAGGTGGCCACGGCAATCAATGCCGAGGGGACGTTCAAGGCGCAGCTCGACACGCTCGACACCACCAACAGCACGCTGGCCGGGACGGGAATCGTCTCGCTCACGGCGACGGCGACGGCCACGGGCGGCAGCGGAACGAAGCTCGATCAGACGAGCGGAATTCAGATCGTCAACGGCGGCTCGACACACACGATTTCATTTGCCGGGGCGACGACGGTCGAGGATTTGCTGAACAAGCTGAACGGGTCGGACGCCAATGTGCTGGCGGAGATCAACGCCGACGGCACGGGCATCAACATCCATTCACGGCTGAGCGGGTCGGACTTTCAGATCGGCGAGAACGGCGGGCAGACGGCGACGCAGCTCGGCATTCGCTCGTTCACCGGCGAGACGCGGCTGGATGACTTGAACTACGGAGTGGGCGTGCCGACGAAGCGCGACGGGCTACAATCTCCGCCGGCGGTGGTGAACGATTTCACCATCGTGGCGAACGACGGCACGGGGCCGGTGAACATCGACATTGACGCCTCCAGCGCGAGCACTGTGCAGGACGTTCTGGACCTGATCAACAACAATCCAGCGAACAACACGGGCGGGGTGTCGGTGGTCGCGCGGTTGGCGAGCAGCGGAAACGGCATTGATCTGGTCGATCAGAACGGCCGGCCGCTCACGATCAACTCGGCGGAGGGAAGCCAGGCGGCGGAATACTTGGGGTTGGTTCCCAGCGGCAGCACGACGGCGACGAGCGCCGGCGGGACGATTACCGGCACGGATAAGAACTATCTGGAATCGTCGAGCGTTTTTACCACGCTGGTGCGGCTCAAGACGGCGCTCGACAACAACGACGTTAGCGGCATGCAGCGGGCGATCCAGGGTATCGACACGGATATCGATCGCGTGACCAGCGCCCGTTCGGATGTGGGTGCCCGCGAGCAGGCCCTCGACATCACGACGCAGAATATGCAGGACGAGGACGTGCAGCTCCGCAGCGCGCTGAGCAACGACACGGACGTGGACCTGGTGCAGGCGATTTCGGATTTAACGGCCCGGCAGGTGTCGCTCGAAGCGTCGCTGAAGACGACGGCGAGTATTCTGCAGTTGTCGCTGTTGAATTTTCTGTAGGTCGCTTCTGCCGGAAGGGACCTTTTAGCGGCACTCGCCGTGCCGCCAATGCCGCTAAGCCGCAAGCGGCGGGGAACGTCCCGCTCGGCAAGCGGGACCTACTCGGGCGGTAAGGTTTGGCTAGAGCGCCGGGTCGGTGAAAGTCTCGCAGTTTTCCTGGCCTGCCGGCGGCGATGCTGCCGATGGTATCACTACCACGGAACAGGACGCGCGCGGCCCCCAAGCGAGGCGGATCGTGCGATGACCGCCTCACGGAAGGCGCGGGTAGCGGTATGGACATCTCCACCCCACGATTCGGAACGCTGACGGTACGAAACGCCGACATCCTGCAACTCGAGCAGGGGCTGATTGGGCTGCGCCATTGCCGGCGATGGGTGGTGCTTGCCGACGCGCAGAATGCGGCGCTGGGCTGGCTGCAGTCCATCGACTCGCCCGAAGTGGCGCTGGGCGTGGTCAGCCCGCGGCGGTTCGTGCCGGACTATCAACTGCGCGTCGCCCGGAAGGACCTGGCGCCGTTGGAGCTGCCTAGCGCGCAAGAGGCGCAGGTGGTGGTCATCGTGAGCCGGCATGAGGAGGGCCTGGCTCTGAACCTGCGGGCGCCGCTGGTGATCAACGTGGAAAAGCGCCGCGGCCGGCAGGTGATCGCCAAGGACCCGCTGCCCGTGCGGCTCGTGTTGCCGACGGACGGCGAAATGCGTCTCACCGCCTAAGCACGCCCTGTGGCACGAGTGTAAGTAGAGACCGAACGTCATCATCAGATTCTCGACATTCAACGCAGAAGTGGGACGGCGGCCATGTTGGTTCTCTCGAGAACGCGTGATGAAAGCATCATCATCGGCGACAATGTCGTGGTGACGGTCGTCGATGTGCGCGGCGACAAGGTGAAGCTGGGGATCGAGGCGCCGCAGGACGTCACCGTCCATCGCCGCGAAGTGTACGAGGCGATCCGCCGTGAGAACCAACAGGCGGCCCGGCTGCGGCCGGATGACGTTCGACCCATGAACCGGCCGCCGCGGGACCGCTCTTAACTTTCCCGCCATCTGTTGCCCGAAGAATCGGTTTGGGCAAGTTCTGCGGGAGTCGCCGACTTTGGCGGTCTTGCCGGTTGGAAAGCGCAAACGTTTTGTGGGCTTTCATATTCCGTGCAAAAGATGCTGTCACCGCCTAAAGCACCTATTTTCTTAGGGTCGATATCTCGCCGTAGACGGTTCGACGCGTCGGCAAGCAGCTCCCGCTAAAGCTTCTGGCCGGCACGTCAATCAGGAAGGAAACGGAATAGCCCAAGAATTCGCCGACAGGCGGATTTTGCGACCTACGCTTAGCGAGTGGGTTGCGGGGCGGGCCGAGCGATCGGGCGAACCCCCGACCGTCCAAGACAAGGGCAGCGGCGAAGGACGAGGCGGGTGACCTCGGCGCCGTGCACATACCACACACAGGCCGGCGAGTCGCGAGACTTCCCACCATACCGGCCGCTAACTGGCACTGGCTCAAAAACTGACAGGGGTGTTTTGCAATGACGCGAATTAACACGAATGTGAGCTCGTTAGTCTCACGCAATACGTTGGGCCGGTCGCAGGGATCCTTGCAGGAGGCCCTAACTCGGCTCAGCACCGGTTTGCGGATCAACACCGGCAAGGACGACCCGGCCGGTTTGATCGCGAGCGAAAACCTGCGCAGCGACATCACCTCGATCAAGAAAGCCATCAGCAACACCGAGCGGGCCAACCAGGTGATCGCGACGGCCGACTCGGCCCTGGGCCAGGTCAGCTCGCTGCTCAACGATATTCGCGGCCTGGTGACCGAGAGCGCGAACAACGGCGCCTTGAGCCAGGACCAGATCGCGGCGAATCAGTTGCAGATCGATTCTTCACTGAAAGCTTTGAACCGCATCGCCCAGACGACGACGTTCCAAGGCCGGAAGCTGCTTGACGGTAGCCTGGACTTCATCACATCGTCCGGCACGAACTTCAGCCAGTTGAGCGACTTGCAAATCTCGCAAGCCAACCTCGGCGCTTCGGGTTCGGTGGCGGTGGATGTCACGGTCAATACGGCCGCGACGCAAGCTCAGGTCAACGTGGCCAACATTCCGGCCGCGACTGCCGGCGCCAATGCCGCCGCCGATTTGACGGTGGCCAACACCGCGTCCCAGGCGAGTGGCACTCTGACGGTGGACTCGACGAACAGTGCGACGTTTACCGTAACGGCGAAGTCGGGCGGCGCCGCGGCTGGCACCGAAGGCAACGGCGTGAAGAATCTGGTCATTGTGGACGGCGCGAGCGAAGGCGCCACTTACAATGCCACGACCAACACGATTACCGCGACCATCGACATCACCGGCGGCAACGATTCGGTCACTCACTTAGCTTCGGTCATTGGTGCTGGCACAGACTTTGCCACCTCGGGCGTGACCAACGGCACTGACACCGTGACGGCGACAAACACCGGTACGACGACAGCCCTGTCCGGCGGTCGAGACGTCGGCTCGGCCACGATTCATATTAGCGCCGACACGGCTGGTACTGCTGCGAACGGCGTGACCGCAACGCTGACGGAAGACAATACCATCGCCGCGAACACCGCGACGGCGGCGATCACGGGCGGCAACATCGTGGTCAAGATCAACGGCACGGTCACCAAGGCGGCGATTGCCACGGCGATCAACAACTTGGACGGATACAGCGCCAGCGTGACGACTTCGTCCGGCGACGGCAACTATACCGATAGCCTCGACACCCCGCCGGCGGCGGGCACGTTGGCGGGCGGCGTAGCGGCCACGGGCGGTCTGGCGACCGACGTCGTGTTCCAATTGTCCGGTTCCTCCGGCTCGGAAGTGTTCAGCTTCGGCGCGGGTACCGGCATCTCGGACCTGATTTCGGCCATCAACTCGCAAAGCGATGCGACCGGGGTGACGGCGGCGTCGAGTGGCACCACGCTGCAGCTCACGTCGAGCAAGTACGGCAGCGACCAGTTCGTGAACCTCGACATAATCAACGAAGGCGTCGGCGGTACCATCACCGCTGGCTTGACCGGCAACACGACGGCCCGCAGCACGGGCACCGATGTGGTCGCTACGGTCAACGGCATCTCGGCCAATGGCAAGGGCAATCAGTTGTCGATTAACACCTCGACGCTTGATCTGGATACGACCGTGGCAGCCGGCTTTACGGGCACGTCATCGTTCACGATCACCGGCGGCGGAGCCCTGTTCCAACTCGGTCCGGACGTGGTGTCCAACCAGCAAGCTCGCATCGGCATTGGCAGCGTGAACACCGCTCGACTCGGCGGCGTCAACGGCAA
>JAICUM010000141.1 GCA_025935855.1 Pirellulales bacterium
ACCCGTGCGAGTACATGTCCATCGCCCAGAAGCTGGACGTGAATCGCAGCATGTCCAGGTAAGCAACCACCAAGATCAGCGTCAGCCCGCCAAACACGATCCACGTCGTTTGGGCGGAAGCCGCGTCTAGCGGCACGCTATCATCCATATCGCCGAAATCGGCGAATACGTTGCTCTTGAGCGGTTTGGCGGTGGCAGTCCGAACGTTCGCTTGCGTCATAGTCGGCGTCGTCAAGAGATACTGAGAGCTAAGCGGTCAACTTCACTGCGGTCAAATCAGACCCCGTCGAGCAGCCGGCGCGCGGCCGTGTGAGAAGCGCGAGGGTGTGGCGTCCTTGGCCGGCAGAAAATGGCGTCCCAGCCGCCGCCGTGCCCTTCCGCCAGCACGCTCCAACAGTTCCCTCGCGGCGCGTGCATGGCCTTTAAGAATCGAGAATACGCGTGTTCTGCAAATCTGTCAAACGAGCGACAAGGCGCGCCAAGCGACTTATCTCCTTGCCTGCTCAACAACTTACGCCACCTTGCCGGTCATGACGATTGCGCCGTCCCACTCGCGCGACATTGGGACATCCAACGCACGCCGGCGAATGGATTAGCGACTCGCCGCCTGGGAGCCTCCAGTCCCGCCCAGCGGTCCACTGACCCCTGACGACTGGCCCCCGTCTCTTCTCTCTTGCTATCAACGCCATCACGCCAGCACCATTCAACTTCCTTCCTTTCCCGCGATTTCTCCACTCCAAGCAAAGTCGTTGTGAAGCTTTGACGATTATAGGCATTGTAACTGTCACATAAGCGGCGCCGCGCCGTGGGTTGTCGTTTAAGAACGCCCACGACGTTGCCGCCAGCCGGCTCTTCGACAAGCGGGAACTGACATGAACGCGTGCCAACGAACCTCCTCCGGACTGGCCTGCCTGGTGATCGCCATGCTGGCGGCGTCCACCGGCTGTACGTCGTTCATGGAACCTCGCAACCCCGTGCCCGTCACGCCCCCAGGGCCGTCGCCCCAAAGCCCAGTCCCGCGCGAGCTGGAAATGGTCACGCTTCCCCGCTACGTCATTGAACCACCGGACATTCTGCTCATCGAAGGCGTCAAGCTCGTCCCGAAGCCGCCCCACCACCTGGAAACCTTCGACGTCGTTCTCATCCGCGTCATCGGCGCCTTCCCCGAGCAACCCATCGACAACACCTACAACGTCGATGCCGACGGCACCGTCAATCTCGGACCAACCTACGGCCGCGTGCGCGTCCTCGGCGCCACGATCGAAGAAGCCGAAGACCTCATCCGCGAGCAACTCGCCAAAGTGCTCACCGACGTCGATGTCTCGGTGTCGCTGGTCGCCTCGGCGGGCGCCCAGCAGATCACCGGCCAGCATCTGGTCGCTATGGACGGCCGCGTGAATCTCGGCACCTACGGCTCGGTGTACGTCGCCGGCCTCACCAGCGAACAAGCCCGCGCCGCCATCGAACAGAAGCTCGGCGAGCGGCTGGAAGATCCTGAAGTATTCGTGGACGTGCTGGCTTACAACAGCAAGGTCTATTACATCATTACGCAAGGCGCCGGCTTGGGCGACGACGTTTCCCGTCAGCCAATCACCGGCAAGGAAACCGTCATGGACGCCGTCGCCGCCCTCGGCGGGATTTCGCAAGTCTCGTCCACGCGAATGTGGATCGCCCGCCCAGCGCCCAATGGCGTCGGCTGCGAGCAGATCCTCCCGATTAACTGGAACGAGATCGCCCAAGGCGGCGCCACGGCCACGAACTACCAGCTCATGCCCAACGACCGCCTGTTCATCGCTCAAGACCGTCTCACCAACTTCAACACCGTGGTCAACAAGATTCTCAATCCGTTCGAGAAGGTCTTCGGGTTCGTCTCCCTCGGCACCTCGTCTGCTAACCGCGTCGTCCGGTTTGGCTTAGGCAACACGTTCTAACAAAAGTGGACCGTCGCCAGTGATCAGTCGTCGGTTGCAAGAAGTTTGGTCGAAGCGTGACGCAAAGCGCTTCATTCTGAACCCTGAATACTGAACTCTGATTTGACTGGCCCCTGGCCCCTGACTACTGACCCCCGGATCTCCCATGTCTCCTCGGTTGAAACTTCGCGCGGCTTCGCCCCTGGTCCTTGCCGGAGCGCTGTGGAGCGGCGCCACGTTAGCGCCGCCGGCATTCGCCCGCGCTCCGTACGGCGCGCCGTGCCAGACGCCGCCGCCTTGCGCGCCGGACGGCGTCTGCCTGCCGAAGTACGAAAGCTATGGTTGGTACCAGACGCATTGGCGCCATTTTCCAGGCGACATGCCTCCGAAGGCGCCCACGAAGGCGGAAACCACGCCCAAGCCCGGCGAAGAGAAACTCAGCGGTCCTCAACCACCCCCTCCCAGCCAGGAAGGCGAGCTCGGTAAGCCACGCCCGCCGCGCGGCGGAGCCGCCGGGCCTGATGAAGGCGCCACCGAACCGCCCATCCAGGGACCTGAAGCAGGTCTAACGCCTGGTCCGGGCGCCACTCCGGCCCCTGAAGCAACGCCACCGGGACTGCCGGCAATCCCAGGCGGCGCCGGACTGCCGGGAGCGGCGCCGCCTGAAGGAGGCGCCCTTCAAGGACCGGGCGGCGGAGCCGCGCCCGCTGGGCCCGGCGCGCTCGGCCCAGGCCTCGGCGCGCCCGGCGCCACGGCCCCGATGCCAGCTCCCGGCCCGGCAACGCCAGCTCCGCAAGGCGCCGCGCCGAAAGAAAAAGCGCCCGCGCCCGAAACGCCTGAACAAAAGCTCGTCGATCCCTTCGGCGCCGCCCCGCCGCAGCCGCCGGCCTGGCTCCGCAGCGCCGCTGCCGAGCACTCAAGTCCCGCCGTTCAACCTCAACCGCTGCCCGCGGTTCAGACCGCCGGCATCACGCAACCAGCCGGCGTCCTGCCGGTCGTCACGCCAGCCGGCGGGTTAAGTGCGCCGGCAAGAGAGATCAAACCAGCCGTTTTCGAAACGCCGAACCTCATCGGCGACGACGCGCCGCCAGCGCTTCCAGCCGAGCTCCAGCAGTTCACCGCCGCGCCGGTCGTTCGTTCCAATGCTGCGACGCCGAAAACGATGCCCCCCCAACCAAGCCGCGTCGTCACCGCCAGCGCCGAACAGCCGCCGACGACGCCCCCGCTGCAGCAAGCCGAAGCCATCGGCGCCGATCCCTCTGACGGCGGCCCCCAGCAAGCCATCTACTTCGAGGCCAGCGACCAACAACCCTAGCGGCGCCTTTTAGTCGCCGTCCAACGAGCGCTTACGACGCAGCCACTCCGCTTCATTTTCCAGTTTTTTGCGCACCAGCCGCAAGCACCGATCGCTCCAACCGCTTGCGATTTATTGATCTTCAGAATGCCAATCGTACTAGCGTGCCATGCCCACGTCCGCGTGGGCATGTAACCACCAAGCAACATGCCCACGTCGGCGGACCTCCGTGGGCATGGCACTCGCTCGATTGGCTTACTGAACGGCAATAGCCGCGCCTCAATCCGGCCTTGAGTTCCCATCCTTATACGGCAGATTCGTCGGCAGCTTATCCCGCCGCATAAACGCCCACGGGCCATTCTCCAGTTTCACGACCACCGCCTCGTCGCTGTCGGAGATCCACCGCCAATCCAGATTCGCGCTCGAGTTCAGCGGCGTCGTGGTGATCTGATGATGAAACGACACCCCGTCGTAGTTGCCGTACAGATGGGCGCTCAGTCCGCTCACAATGTGCGTCCGGCTGCCGCTGTCGCCGCCCACGTAGAACACGCCCGGAATGTAGTCGTTCACCCGCCGCGCCCAGTTGGCCAGCAAGAAGTCGCGGGCCGCTTGCCCCGTCGCGGTCGAGCCCGACCCGCCGCAAACTCTGTTTACGGTGCCGCCAGGAGTCAACGACCCGGCGTCCACCCATCCACACCGCAGGCAGGTCCCGCCCGCGTACCCCCAGTTGTAGCCGCTGTTGGACTGCTGCTTGCGGCAGTGATCCCCATTGTACAGCGTGCCGATCATGAACCCGCCCGGAGCAGCTCGAACGTAAACATCCGTGGCCGTCACCGTATACGTCTGAGCCGAGACGTACTGAGCGACCGTCAAACAAACCGCCACACTCGCCGCCGCGCGCAACCATAAGCGCATCGTGGGACTCCTTCGGGCCTGGCCCGGTATGAAAAGGAAACGGAAAAGCGCCTGCGCCCAGCGCTGCCCCACTTGAGCGCTCGATCACTTAGGGCGCACGTCCGAGAATTTGGACAAAGAAGTTTTCAAACGAGATTCTCGTGTGCTGCCTGCGACTCGTTCATTCGTGTTGGCGAGCCGCCAACGCTCATCGCCGGCGCCGCAACAAACCCGCCGATGCCGCGGCAATCGCTAGCAGCACCCCGCTCGCCGCCTCCGGAACAGTCGCACTCACCGCCACCGCCGGCACGCTCCCGTGCTGCCTTTGCCAGATCAAAAAATCAGCCCCGTCTGAATCGTTGTCCCCGTCCGCGTCGCCCAGTTGGTTCAAATTAAACGCGTGCTGCCAAATTGCCAGGTCCGTCGCGTCCACGTCGCCGTCGTCGTCGAAGTCCGCCGAGAACACGGGCTTAGCCACCACCTGCAACTGAACCGACGTTGGTAGATAGTTGACGTGAAACGTTAATCCGGCCGGCATTCCCGACACGTCCGCGTGAGTGAAATGTCCCAGCACGCCGCCAGGCGCGGAAATGATGTTGAACACGTTCCCTAGCGCCGGCACGAACGCGCCGTCAATGTCGATCGTCAGCAAACCATCCAACTGCGCCGTGCTCGTGATGGACAGTCGATCGTATTGATTGAGCAGCGTCCCCGTGAGCTCGAATTCGATAATCCCAGAGGCGGACTGCTGATAGTCGTGCATCGTCGCCACGCCGACCGCGTTGAAGCCCGCCGGCCGCACGGTGCCGCTGTTCGCCAGCAGCGTGTTGATGATTGAACCCGCCTCGGGGATTAAATGGCTTCCCGCCGGCACGATCACCGCACCGGCGCCGCTGAACGTCGCCCCGGCCTCGATCGCGCCATTGTTCGTCTCCAAACGCAGGTTGCTGCCCAGCGACACGACGCTCGTGGAACCTATCGTCAAGAACCGATTCACCTGCACGTTGATCGTCGAATCGCCGCCGGCCGCCACGTTGATCGCCCCGTCGAAATTACTGGATTCGTCCGTCTGCAACGTCGAGTTGGTGAGATTGATCACCGAGGTCGTTGCGAAATTGAAGCCAAGGCCTTTCGCATACACCTTGCTGCCGCCGGTTGCCGTCACCGTTCCCCCGAAGGTAAACGTGGCATTGTCCCGCACTTCCAGCGTGCCGCCGTTGCTGGCCGCCAGAATGCCGGTGTTCGCGCCGCCATCCCAGTCGTTGTCGTTCGCAGCCGTCTCAAACACGAGCGTGCTCGCCGCCACATTCGCCTCAAGCCGGCTGTTATTGACCACCCGCGCGGACACCAGCCCGCGGCCCTTAATCCCATTGGCGTTGGCCACGGTGATCGTCCCGCCTTGCAGCGTGCCGCCGTTGAGCACTACGTTCGCCGCCACATTCGAGTTCCACGCGTTCACCACGTTCAGCGTGCCGTCGTTGTCGCCCGTGCCGATCGTCGAAACTGCGTTGATGGCGCCGCCGATCGTCAGCGTGCCATCGTCGGCTCGCAGCGAAGATGTATTCTGAAACGTGATCGGCGCGTTGATCGTGCCGAAGCCGCGCAGCTCGCGGTCGTTGATCGCAATCAACCCGCCCGCTCCATTAATCGTCCCTCCCTCGATCCGGTTGAACACCGACACAGCGTCCCCGCCGTTCAAGCGGATGAACCCGGCCGCCGCGATATTCGCCGTCGAGCCGGCGCCAAACGTCACCGGCGCGTTCACCGCCGTCTGGCCGTTCGCGGCCCAAACCGCCGACGCCCCGCTCAAGATCATCCGCGAATTCCCGTTGAGCGATGTAATGCCCGACACCGAGGTGTTGGTTGTCAATTGCCGCGTCATCGTCCAGCTCGGCACATTATTCACCGCCAGCGTGCCCCCTGTTCCGCCGATGCTGATCGGATCGTCCATATCCCCCGCGTCATCCGCGTCCCACGTCGTCGAATTGATCGTCAGAACGACGCCGTCGTTAATAGTCTGCAGCGTGCCGGCGCCGGCCCCGTCCCAGTCGAACGACGTGGTTCCGATCGTCGTGTTGGCCGACACGGCCGAAGTCCCCAGCATTCGCAACGTGCCGCCGCCGGTGATCGACGCCGGCCCGTTGAGCACCGACGCCCCGCCCAGAGTCAGCGTCCCCGTTCCACTGACGGTCACATTCGAGCTGCTCGCGAGCGTGGTCGTCGGCAACGTGAGCGTCCCCGCATCGACCGTCACCGAGCCGCTGACATTCACCGCATCGCCGGTCACGCTCGAGTTGCCGGCATTGCGCTTATGAATGGTCCCGGCCATCGTCCAGACATTGGCGGCGTTGTTGACAAACGCTCCGCCATTGTCATCCAGGTCAAGCGTGCCGCCGTATAAATCGTCGCCTTGGTCGACGTGATTGACGTTCAGCGACAGCAGCCCGTTCCCTTTCACGGTAGTCGTGGCGACCCCCGAACCGTCCCAGTTGAAGTCTCCCGCGAGTTCCGTCACGGTCGTGCCGCCGCTGATGATCAGCTCCGACGTCGAGGTGGGGATGACGACAGCCGACGCGTCGGGTATCGCGACGGCTCCGCCAAGCTCCAGCGACGAATTGCCGTTTACCGTGATCGTGTTCGCCGTTCCGGTAAACGTCATCGCATTGCTAATCACCGCGGCGCCGTTGATGCTCCACGTGCTGTTGGCGATCGACGTAATGGCGCCTGCTCCGTTGAGCGTCGCGACCGCATTGCCCCCCGTCATCGTCACCAGCGCCGGCGTTCCCGCGCCCCCCGCGATGCTGAAATCCTTCGCGAAGGTCAGCGTGTCGCGCTGCCCAATCAGAAGCTGGGCGCTCGTACCGCCAACGCCGCCAAACGCGTCGGCCAACGGACCGTCGATCACCAGCGTCACCGTATCCGCGTTCGTGTTTGCCAGCGCGTTGTCCACATCGACAATGCCAGTTTCACTGTCGCCATCCAGGTCGATTGTGTCGACGCCGTTGGCGTGAATGGTCAGCGTTTGCGGCGCGGCCGTGTTTCCTTGAGGTTGCAAAAGCGCGGAATTATCAAACGCCTGCTCGACTGCCGCGTCGCCATCGCCCACATTGGCCGTACCATGGCCGCCCAGAACCGAGCCCGCATTGATTTCAAGCTGTCCCCCGCTTACTGTCGCGATGCCGCCCGACATCGTCAGGCCGCCGCCGTTGTTCAAATTCAGCGACATCGATGTAAACGCCGCCGTCCCCGGAATCGCATGCGGATCGACGCGAATCGTCGTCCCCGCGCCGTCGATCACCGTGGCGCCCGTCACATTCAACTGATTGCCGTTGGTGACCAGGTCAGCGTTGTTAGATACGGTAAGCGTCGTGACCGTGCCGCTCGAACCGCTTACTGGCACAAACGTCACTTGGGCTCCGGCCGCCACGCCCAGATTGCCGATTTGCACGGTATACGTCGTGCCCATTGGCGTGCCATTGTCCGGGGCGCTGGCCGACGGCGTCCAGTTGCCCGGCACGTTCCAATTCCCGATGCCGGTGTTCCACTGGCTGTTGACGACCTGGCCCGTCGCCCGACCGCCGAGCAATACAATCAAACTGACAATCGCGAAAGAAAAACTGTAGCGACGCATCGCGAACCTCGTGAACATTCAACGGGTAGTACGGCAACGATGTGGGCCGGCGCCAGCCAATCGCTCCACGATGAGCAACGATTCAGATGAGCAAACCGCTTGCGGTTTAGCCGCGTTCATCCAGGGCGCCGAATTGATTCCTGACTATATCCGCGCCCCGCCGGAATTGCCATAAAAAGATTAGGGTTTCCGCGCTTCCGGCGCGGCATCGCTCTCCGCCGCAGGCTCAATCACCACTTCTTCGCGCGGAACCGCCGGCTCGACGTGCCGCAAGTCGCCGGCCACGTAACCGTTCGGAACCGGCGTCCCCGCCTCTTCCACGAAGTACCGAATCACCCGCTCCCCCGCGTCCCAGAGCATCTCACGGATTACCCCCGTCCGCGGCTCATTCGCCATTCCCCGCGAGAGCACCTCGACCAAATCCCCGACGTCAAACCCCTCCGGCGCCACTTCCACCCACAACGTCCGCTTCACCCGTAACCGCACCGGCCCGTAGTGCAGCACCACATACGGCCCCTGCTCCCCGTCGCGCCGCCAGACCCGCGGACTTGGCAACACGCTCCGCGCCAGCCCCACGTCCTCCGGATGCACCCACGCATCCCCATCCTCCGGCCACCACGGATACACGCCATACTTCGGATCCGACTTCAACTCAGAAAGATCAAGTTCCAAAAAACCCGCTCCTCATGCCCCGCCCCATAAATCCGCGATCGCCGATCGCGCTCCGCAACGCAATCAATCGTCTACTCGGCGCAACCTATTCCCAGCGAAACCGCTCCGATTGCCGCCCAAGCCGCTCACCAATGTCGGCAACAATCCGCCGAACCTCTTCCGCGTCGCTCGCCAGCAAATGCCGATCCAGCTCACTCAAAATCGCGTTCATGTCCGGCTGATAACGCTCCAGCAAATCAGCCACGTCCTTCTCGTACGCGCGAACCTTCTCAAAGCGTCCCTGCCGATAGAGCGAAGGCAACGCAAACAACTTGAGCAGCAAGAGACCTTCGACCGTAGCACACCGAACGTTGTGTTCTGCGAACGGAAGCACCGTGGTGAATTGCCGGCGAACAAAATCGAAGAGCTTCTTTTCGGCAAGCAATAAGTCAACTTGCAGTTCCCCATACCGCGCTCGCGCGAACTCCGCATTCTGATCCTCGACTTGCAATTCCGGAACCTTCGCCAAATCCGCCGCCGACACAATCAAATCGATGTGCTGCGTATTCCGACCCTCGACGTACGCCAGCATCGCAATCCCGCCCACCAGCACATACTCCACGCCGCGCTCATCCAGCAGGTCAAACAGCCGCGGCGCCGCCTGGTACAGCCCTTCCACATCCATCGAGCGCCACGCCGCCGTGTTCTTGGGGTCAAACAACACCCCGTGCACGAGCACTTCGCCAATATGAACCAGATGTTCAGCCAACGACGAATTCTCCACCGGTGAGGCGCTGGCGCCCACAGTTCTACTGTTCGGGTTTTCCCGCCGAGCGCGCTAATCCGCGTATTCAGCCGAGCACTTTCGCCCGCCGCGCTTTCCGCCGCGCCTTCCGCTTCGCCACGCGCTTCTTCACCCCGCCGGCCACTTTCTTGAGCAGATTCCGCACCGGCTTCTTTGCCTTCTTCTTGCCGGCCTTCTTCTTAGCCGTCTTCTTCTTGGCAACCTTCTTCGTCCCCTTCGCCGCTTTCTTCTTAGCCATCACGAATCCTCCTTAACGAGAAAACTGCCTGACGCCTCTTCCTCCACGGCTCATTGTACGACCATGCGCACAGATATGCGACGCGCGCTTCCCACCGCGAGCCGCTGCCATCTCCGTCGTGTGCCACTCGCATCCTGCCAGTGAGAAGCAGGTACACGCCACCCTTCGGCGATTCTATTCGCGTGATTCGCGGCAACTCTTTTCTCTCCACGCGTCCACGCCGTTGCACGAGGCCACCCGCTCTGCAAGAACCTAAAGTACGCCTCACGCACAGCTGAAAGGACAAGCCCGACCATGAACCGCCACAAACTGCCAGCCTTCATCATCGCTCTGGCCGCGCTTACCCCACTCGCCGCCTCCTCGCAAGAGCAAAGCGTCAATCCCGGCATCAACGATACGTTTCGCGATCCCGACGTCGAGGAGTTCGTCAAAAAGTTCGAGGTCGAAAGCCGCGAGCTGTTCGCGCGGCGAAAGGAAATCGTCGCCGCTTGCCACATCCAGCCGGGCGAAACAGTCGCCGACATCGGAGCCGGCACCGGCCTCTTCACGCGGCTCTTTGCCGAAGCCGTCGGCAAGAATGGACGCGTCATCGCCGTCGACATCGCCCAGAAGTTTCTCGATCACATCGCCGCCACCTGCCGCGACGCGGGACTACGCAACGTTCAAACGGTGCTGGCCGCCAAGGACTCGACGAATCTCCCGCCCGACTCGATCGACGTCGCGTTCATCTGCGACACCTA
>JAICUM010000224.1 GCA_025935855.1 Pirellulales bacterium
CCGGAAGTTGATTCGGCTGTATTGAGGCTGCCTGAGGAGCGAGGGCTTTCAGCGCGCGGCCGGTTTTGGAATCGTTCGTCGCTGATGGCGGCGGCACTGGTGGCTGGCGTTGCGATTGGAAGCTTCGCGACGTGGCTTGCGGATCGGCAGCGTCCGAACCAGCCGGTCATTGCCCTGGACGAGCGAGGGCACAAGTCTGCCGATGGAGTTGGGCAATTCTCCTTTGCCACGCTGGTGAGCGCCACGAACTGCCGCTGGGACACAACGCGGAGTACGGCCAGCCTGGAGCGCGGCAGCAGCCTTCGGCCGGGCGACTCGCTGCACTTGCTGGAGGGCATCGCCGAAATTAGCACGAAGCTGCGCGGCGGCTCGACGACGACCATGCAGCTTGAGGGGCCGCTGGCTTTAACGCTGACGAGCGAAGGCACGCCGAGCTTGTTGTATGGCAAGTTGACGGGGGCGTTTTCTAGCGATCACGATCAGTTTGCGCTGGATACGCCCTTGGGACGGGTCGTGGTGTCGGGCCACGCGTCGATCGGGGTGATGGCGGCCGCGAACGACGTGGAGCTGCACGTCTTCTCCGGCTCGGCGACGCTGCGGCCTTGGACAATCGGCCTGGGCCATCCGACTGACGAGCTGACGGCTCAGGCCGGTTCGTCGCTGCACGCGGCAGTTGAATCAGGCGGGCAGGTGAAAGTCGATCGGGGTGAGTCGCGCGAAAGTTGGTTCGTGACTCCGGCTGCCGTGGCCGAGAGCCGGCTTGTGATTTCCAAGCCGTACATTCACGCGGTGGAGAAAGCCAAGCCGCTCGGTTATTGGCGGTTCGAGAGCTCGGCCGACGGGGTCTTTCGCAATGAGATGAGCGATCGGCTTAGTTGCCGGATGGTTGGCAACGCGGTCGCCTGGCGGCCGGGCAGCCAGAACAGCGTGGTGGAATTCGGCACGGCCGCGGGGCCCGGCTATTTGATTTCCGACGACGCGCTGGACGGCGCCCTGAAGGACGCTTACTCGGTGGAAATGTGGATCAAGCCGTTGTACTACCATCACGGCAAGGTCTTCGCGCTGATCGACTGGAAGCCGTCGGATTAGCCGCTTGGTTCGCACCGCATGGCGCTGGAGGTTTGCGGGCCGGTCTCCGGCTTCACGACTCCCTATCGAGGGACTGACGCGATTCCAGGGCGAATTCGTTTTATTCACGAATGCCGGAAGCAGTTCGACGCGGAATGCTCGTCGCCCGAGCCATACGCCGTGCGGAGATGGCAGCACGTGGTGGCGACCAAGGACGAGTCGAGTCTCAAGCTGTATCTCGACGGGCAACTCGTGAAAACGGAAGAGGCGTCGGGCGCCTTGGCGCCGGGGTTGCGCGTGCTCATGGGGCAGTTGCTTCCGATCAATCCGGAGGTGAAGGACGAAGTGACGACTCGGCTGTTCGGCGGCGAGATGGACGAGGTCGCCCTGTATGACCGCGCGTTGAAGGAAACAGAGATCGCGGAGCACTTTCAGTTGGCGGAGCCGAGCGCCAATTCGGCCCGTCCTGATACTTCCATTCGCTGATTACCCCACCCGTGAGGATCCTCATGCAACGTTGATTCGTACTCATCCTGTCGTTAATGCACTTGACCGTTGTCAGCTTCTCGAATGTTCGTCTACTTCTCCTTTCACTGAGGGCGCGTCTCATGAAAACACGCATTGTCTCGTCGATTGCGACGGCCATTGCCGTACTCGTACTTCAAATGCCATCTGTTGTGGCCGTGCCGCTGCTTGCCGTCGATTTTGGGCGCAACGTGGGAAACGACCCCGGGGCGCCGAGTCCGGTGCAGCCGGGATTCAACGGGATGGCCGGCAACTTTCCACTGGGGGCTGACAGCCCGCCGCCGAGTTTGTCCGCAACGTTTGGAGCTTACACCGTGACCGTGTCCGGCGATCCCTATCATGCGTCCGATTACAGCCGCGTCGGCTTCGAAGACACGTCCGCGGCGGCAAGCGGCATTGATCCGAGCATTCGCGCGCTCTTTGAAGACGCGCTCATCAACAACCTCGACCTGGACGATGGCAGCGGCGTGAACGTCTCGATTCAAGGCGTAACGCCGAATACGCCGTATCGAGTCAAGCTATGGTCGTACAACGCGGAAAACGCATTCTATGCAACGCCGACGAGCTTTGGACCGCGGGCTGGTTCCAGCACCAGCGGCGCTAGCGGGTCGGTCACGCAGTTTGCCTCGCCGCTTCCGACGACGCTGGATGATTACAGCACGACGATCGTCGTCAGCTCGACGACGAACGTCCTGGATATTCACGGGGCCAGCACGGCCAACTACGGCGGGACGCGACTGAACGGATTCCAACTGAGCGCTGTGCCTGAACCGACGGGGATGTGCGTGGCTGGTATTGGCGCCGTGTTGTTTGCTTGCCTCCGTCGTCGCCATGTTGCCGTGTGAGGAACGTGTCGTCCATGAGAGCCCCGTGGGGCAGCGGGGCTCTCAGTTCAACAGCAAATGTTTTCATCGCGATCGCCTGTCGCATTCCACTCAACAAGCAAAAGAACCATGCAACTGAGACATCTCATCGCGTTTTCCACGGCGATCTTTGCCGCGACCAGTCTTAACCTGCCGCAGGCTAAAGCGACGCCGCTTTTGGCGGTCGATTTCGGCGCGGCGGGCGAGAGTCCGCAATCCGGCTTCACCGCGATGTCGGGCGATGCCAGCCAGGCCACCGCGTCGGGAACGTTCGGGGCGTACACGGTCGATGTGGAAGGGCAGGGCTTTGGCCGCGGTAGCTCCGGGCACAACGGCTTAATCCCCGAGGCCAATCGGAGTCTCTATCGCGACTATTACTACAACAACAGCGACGTCAACGGTGAGGGCGTCAAGCTATCGATCGGCGGAGTCGTCCCAAACGCTTCTTACAATCTGACGCTGTGGTCCTACGACCCCGATCAATTCTTCAGCTCGACCGACACGACGTGGTCGCCGACGGGGGGCAGCAGCGGAACGTCCGGCTTCATTACAGATTTCGCCGATCCGCCGCCGGCGACGCTGAGCGACTACAGCACGACGATCCAGATCAGCTCGGCGACTAGCATGCTGGAGATCTTCGGGACGACGACTTCCGGCTCCGGCGGCACGCGGCTTAATGGCTTCACGCTGAACAATGGCACGAGCGACGTGTTGTCGATTGACCTGGGGCAGCCCTTGGCGGCGCCGAGTCCGGTTGAGCCCGGGTTCAACGGCATGGCCGGGGCTTTTCCGCTTGGTCCCAATAGCCCGCCGCCCTCGCTGACCTCGACGTTCGGAGCCTACACGGTGACCGTTTCGGGCGATCCCTATAACGGCGCGGATTATTCGCGCGTCGGCTTTGAGGACACGGCGGCAGGGGCCGCGGGAATCGATGCGAGCATCCGGCCGCTCTACGAGGACGCGTTTTTCAACAACCTGGATTTGAACGATGGGAGCGGACTGACGCTGGCGATTCAGGGCGTCACGCCGGGCAAGCAGTACCAGGTGAAGTTGTGGTCGTACAACGCGGACAACACGATCTACTCGACGCCCACGCAATTTGGACCGCTGACCGGTTCGACCACCACGGGAACGAGCGGCACGGTCACGCAGTTTGCGACGCCGCTTCCAGCCACCGCGGACGACTACAGCACGACGATCATCGTGAGCTCGACGACCAACACGCTCGAGATTCATGGGGCGAGCACGTCGAACTTCGGCGGCACGCGGCTCAATGGGTTTGAGTTAAGCGAGTTGGCCCCGCCGCGTCCCGGGGATTTCAATGGCGACGGTTCGGTGAACGCGGCGGATCTCACCGCCTGGAAAGCGCACTTCGGCACGTCCACTGGCGCGACGCTCGCCATGGGGGACGCCGACGGCGATCACGACGTGGATGGCGCCGACTTCTTGATTTGGCAGAAGAACGTTGGTCCGGCGTCGGTTTCGGCAGTGCCGGAGCCGGCCGTGGCGCCGCTGCTTGCGGGGTTGCTATGTCTTGGCGGATTGTTCCGACGGAAACGCGTCGGCTGAGATTGACAAAAGGAACTTGGACACGTGGCTGGCGACTACGGATGGAACGAGAGATGAGACGAGGCGCGTTGGACAACAAGAAGCTGGTTCGGAGTAAGCGTCGATTTGCGCTGGCGGGCTTCACATTAGTCGAGCTGCTGGTGGTTATTGCCATTATTGGCGTTTTGGTCGCGCTGCTGCTCCCGGCTGTGCAGGCGGCGCGCGAAGCGGCTCGGCGCTCGCAGTGCAAGAACAACCTGCATCAGGTCGGGCTCGCGCTGCTGAATTTTGAAAGCTCGAAAGGTTCGCTTCCGGCTGGGTCCGGATATACGCGACCCGAGCCGAAGGGGAACTGGGTGGTTGGCGCCGCGCCTTACTTTGAGCAGACCGCCGTTTTCAGCCACTACGACTTCACGAAATACTCGAACGAAGGTTCGAATCTTCAACTGGCCGCGACGACCGTCATACCGATGCTCGTCTGCCCCAGCGACGAAGAATCGAGCCAGCCGATTCTTTCGAATCGCCGGCAAGGGGCCGGTTCGCACAATCCGCCCGTGGCTCAAGGGCTGTGGTACACCGGCTCGATGGGGCCGACGATTCCGGATCTCTGCGATTTCGACACGCCGGGCTCGGACACGTACCGGTTCACTTGCCTGGGCTGTTCGTTCGGGACGCTGTGGCCGGACGGCACGACGTTGACTCCGTGCTCAGCCGTGCATCAAACAGGCAGCAGCGATTCGTGCGCCGGGATGATTTGCCGCCGGCACGAAGGAACGAAGCTGCGGCAGGTGAGCGACGGGTTGTCGGACACGATCATGGTCGGCGAAACGCTGCCGACGCATTGGGTTTGGAACTGCGTGTTTTGCGACAACTTCCCGGTGTCGTCAACGCACATCCCGCTGAACACCATGATCCGGTCGGACACGCCGACGAATTTCCAAAAGATCTCGGGCTTCAAGAGCGCGCATGCCTCGGGGGCGCAGTTCGTGATGGGCGACGGCAGCGTGCAGTTTCTTAGCGAAACAATTGATTACCTGGTTTACAACTACCTCGGCTCGCGGGCTGGAGGCGAGAGCATCCCTGCCCAGGCGTTTTGACTGTGATTGTTTCCATGCAGTGCGGAGATGTAGCGAGCGTGTCGACTGAACGGTCTCTAAAATCCAAGTTTGTTAGCAGCTTCGGTTGCCTGGTTGCCATTGCGGCGTCGTGTGTTGGGTGCGGTCAGGGCGGAGTGACGACGGTTCCCGTGAGCGGTAAGGTCACGTTCGGCCACGGCCCATGCCCGGCGGCGGGTTCGATTGCTTTTGCACCCGTTGCAACGAGAGAAGGTGTGGCGAGACGGCCGGCCACGGCGACGTTTTCAACGGATGGCGAGTTCCGAGCGACCTCGTTTAAGTCGGGAGACGGCCTGCTCCCGGGTCGCTACCGAGTCATGGTGAGTTGCTGGACCGGCGAGCCGACGAACAGCGATCCGAGCAGTTTTGAACGGTTTAATTGCGTGCCGCGCAACTACCAACCTCAAGAAATCGTGATCGAGCCGGGCGCGAAAGCCATGGAGCTGGCGATCGACGTGCCGCTCAAAAAGTAACACAAGGAAAGCCTCTATGCGGTTTTGGTTAGCACTTACGATTGTTCTTTCGGCGGGCGTGCATTCTAACAGCGCGCCGGCAAGCGCCGAGGAGGGCGGCCTAGTCGGCTTTTGGACGCTGCAAGGCGATTGTCAGGATCACTCCGGCGCCAACAACCATGGCGTGAACCACGGCGTTTCGCTGGATTCTGGGGAGTTCAACGGCCGAGACGCCTTCATTGAGATCGCCGACGCGCCGTCGCTGCACTTCGGTAAGGGCGACTTCTCGATCGCGGCGGACGTTTACACCGATGCCGAGGTAAGCGACGTATTCGGCGATATCGTCACCAAGTTCGATGGTGGCCGCCGGCAGGGCTTCAACCTGACGTTCGCTCACAACACCTGCGCCTATAACTCCGAGAGCGATGTGCGGCAGCTCTATTTCGGCGTCGACGCCGGCAGGAGCGGAGAGTGGATTGATTGCGGCCGGCCCGGCGGGGTCGCTCACTCGAGCGACGCGCTCACGGTCTTCGACGGCCATTTGTACGCCGGGACTTCCGATGCGCCGAAGGAAGAAGATTGGGCGCACGTGTATCGCTATGCGGGCGGCAAGAACTGGGAGGACTGCGGACGCGTCGGCTCGGGCAAGACGCGCGGCGTGTATGCCATGATCGTTCACAAGGGCGAGCTGTATGCCGGAACCGCCGGCCCGCACAGCGGCGGGAAGGCGAACACGGGCGACTTCGGCCGCGTCTATCGCTATCACGGCGGGCAGGAGTGGGAGGACATCGGCCAGCCGGGCGACTATCACCGCATCAATTCGCTCGCGTCGTTTCGCGGCAAGCTTTACGCTTGCGCCATCGACACCTACGGAACGCATGGCGGCGTGTTTGTCTATGAAGGCGGCACGAAATGGATGCAGTGCGGCGAC
The DNA here is from genome assembly GCA_025935855.1 of Pirellulales bacterium. GTDB lineage: Bacteria > Planctomycetota > Planctomycetia > Pirellulales > Lacipirellulaceae > Lacipirellula. The sequence goes on from JAICUM010000224.1 coordinate 6,503, forward strand.
TTCGGCCGGCCGCACACGATGGGCGTACACGACGACCGGCTGTACGCCGCCTTTCCGCAAGGCGAAGTGTTCGCGTATGACGGCAGCACTTGGGCGCGGCTTGGAAATCCGTTTGGCTCGCTGGAGCAGTGCAACCAACTTCACTCGAATGGCGTGTTCGGCGGCGAGCTGTATGTGGGAACATGGCCGCTGGGCCAGGTTGCGTTGCGGCACGACGATTCTTGGATCGACGTCGGTCGAATGGGCGACGCCACGGAAGTCGTGCAGCTTGCCGCCTATAATGGCAGCTTCTACGCTGGCAGCATCCCGCGCGCGGAAGTCTTTCGTTACGACGGGCCGAAGCAGTGGAGGTCGCTGGGCAAGCTGTTCGACCCGCCGGATTACAACGCCAAGGAAGACGTCGAGGATTGGAGCCGTGCTTCGAGCCTGCGGGTCTTCCAGGGCAAGCTGTATTGCAGCACGGCGACTTGCTACCGGGCGCTGATTGAAAAGACAAAGCCCAACGAAATCCGCGGCAAGGTTTATTCGTATGAAACGGGCCCTGGCGTCAGCTACGATCAAGACCTCGGAGCAGGGTGGAAGCACATCGCCGCCGTTCGTGCCGAGGGCCGAATGAAGTTGTTTGTGAATGGCAAGCTGGTCGCGGAGGCTTCGGCCAAGGACGGCCCGCTTGACGTTTCGACGGAGGCGCCGCTGCGCATTGGATTTGGTCCTAATTCGCAGTTTCAAGGCAAGCTGCACAATGTTCGGCTGTACAATCGCGCTGTCAGCGACGCGGAGATTGGCAATCTCGCGAAGGGATCGTGACCATCCCGGCTAGGGGCGCGAACGAGCGATTCGGTCGCCTATAATCAACCAGTAACGTCGGGCCTAAATCATCATCATGCAAAATCGTGCTCTCGATCGTCGGCAATTCATTCAGGGGTCGTCGTGCGCGGCAGCGGTGGGATTTGGGTTTCGTTCGGTCCTCGGGGCCGCGCCGCCGAAGCCGAAGCTGCGTTTTGGCCTTGTCACCTACACGTGGGGGCACGACTGGGACCTGCCGACGTTGATCGCGAACTGCGAAAAGACTGGCGTGCTCGGCGTCGAGCTTCGTACGACTCATGCTCACGGCGTCGAGCCGACGCTCAACGACAAGCAGCGTCAGGAAGTTCGCCGGCGATTCAAGGATTCGCCGGTCGAGCTCGTCGGCTTGGGGAGCAATGACGACTTCCATCATCCGGATCAGGCGCGCCTTCGGGCTTCAATCGCATCGGCCAAGGCTTTCGTTAAGCTGGGCCATGACGTCGGCGGCAG
>JAICUM010000481.1 GCA_025935855.1 Pirellulales bacterium
CGCGACCTGGTGTGGCCGCATGTCTTGGCCATGTTAGTCTCCCTGGGCATGGCAACCGCTGCGATGAGTTGGATCTGGTGGTCGCTGGCCAAATTCACTTCCTCCGAGCGGCGACCGACAGCCTCGGGGAAGCGGCAGTTTCCGCTGGCCGAGCTTTTTGGTTGGATGATCATTGTCGCCGCCGGCAGCCTGGGCATTCGCTGGGCAGATTTCTCGCTTCAAGACAATCCCAAGAATCTCGCGCTGGGCTTGGCCCTTGCGTCGCTGGCCGCCGCGATGAAGGCTATGATTGTCGGCGAGTATGGTCGCGGAGGAAAATTTCGGATTGTTTTGGCGAGCTTGCTCTTGTTGCTGTATCTGTTCGCTCTACTGAAAGGGCTGACGCGCGAGGAACTGGGCGTGGCGCTTGGCGCCTTAGCGTTCGTCGCGGTTTGGGCTCTGGTGATGAAAATGGACAATCGTCACGCCTTGAAAGCGTTCATTCGATGAAGCTTTGCAAAGAAAGACTCTCAGTAGCTTATAAGACCATAATTTGGCCGCGCCGCTCCGTTGCATTGTGCGAATCTGCTCGCCGCGCTTTGATGCGGACGTAGGGCGCGACGTACTTGGCTCGATCGGCGAACGTGCCGGGGGCGGCGTCGGATTGGGCGTGCAGCGGTTCGAGCAGGTCTTCGATCACGAAGCCGGCACGGCAGATGCCGCCGATGAGTTGTTCCCAGCGGTGGAGGTATTCCAGCGTGCCGCGTTCGCGCAGGCGGCTGGGCTCGGCGGGTGGGAGGGGGCCGTCGCGGTAGTAGGGTTCGTCGAGGGTGTAGGTGGCGCTAAGCCGCAAGCGGCTGGGCGACGCCTGCAGACTGACCGGGGATTTGTGTTGGCTGATGTAGAGGCCGTCGGGGCGAACGATGCGCGCGACGGCGCGGAAGACTGGCTCGACGTTCGGCACGTAGCAGGTACTGACCGGGTGGATGACGAGGTCGAAGTGACCGGCGGGGAACATTGAGAGGTCTTCCATCGACGTTTGCACGAGTTGCACATCGAAGCCGCGTTCGGTGGCGACGGCTCGATCGAGGGCGAGCATTTCGCCGCTGATGTCGACGACCGTGACGAGACCGCCGGCGGCGGCGTAGAGCGCGCTGTGCCGGCCGCCGCCGGCCGCTAAGCAGAGAACGCGCCAGCCGCGGATGCTGCTGCCGAGCCAGCCGGCGGGGTCGACCGTGCGGAGCGGGTCTTTTAGCTCGGCATCGCTGGACGGAGTGGCAAGCGGCACGCCGCTACGCGCCAGCGCATCCCACGCCTTGGCGTTGTGGCTCAAGTAAGTCGCGCGGGCGGACTGAGACTCGAGATCGGTGTTTTCCGCAGATGACACAGATGTTCGCAGATGGGGATCGAGGATGGTTCATTCCATCTGCGCTAATCTGCGCCATCTGCGGACAGTTTCAAGAGCGCAGAAAGACGCCCGCGAGATGGCTCGAAGCAAAACAGTGCTGCCATTCAATGGAACCATCTCGCGGGCGAAGTGTCAGGAGCGAGCCCGGCCAGGTCTCCGCAGGCGACTCGCCTGTGGCGAGATGGCCGGGCTATATAGCCGAGCCATCCTGGCTCGATTACCTTCACCTTAGTCGCGTGTGCGGTTTTGCCAAGCAAATAGGAGTACTCCGCAAAAAATAAACGTGGCGCCGGGGGGAGGTTCCGGCACGCCGACGGCGGCGACTACTTGCCCAGACGCCGCCAGTTGCCAGCGCAGGAAATCGGCGCCGTCAACGCTGCCATCTTGGTTGGCGTCGCCGGTCGCCGGATTCGCGGAGGCGGCGCCTAGGTGCGATGACCAAATCGCGAGGTCGACCGCGTTCACCAGGCCGTCGGAATTGGCGTCCTCAGGCCGGGCGGGCGTGAGCAGCGTGATGAAGTTGTCCTGCATGGTGAATCCGAAGTCGGCCATGTACGCGAGGCGGCCGCCGTGCGGACCGGCGAACGGTTCGAAGGGCGATTGGCCCGCGGCGAAGGCGACGGCCGTGGCGAATTGAGCGGGGTTGCCGTTGTTGTCGAACGGCCTTTCGACGGCGGGGGCGCCGGTGATCGCATACAGGCCGCCGGCGCCGGTGGTGAAGAGGTCGTCTTCGCTATCGAGCTCGAGGCCGGCGCTGGCGGTTAATCCGTCGGCCACGGGCTGTGGCGATCCAAATGACAGGCTGCCGCCGCTGCCGCTGACGGGAAGCCGGCGGATGCGGCCGGCGAAGGTCGAGGCGTCGGCGTCCTGGACGAACAGATCGCCGTGCGAGTCGAACGCCAGACCGGCGCCGAAGCCCAGGTCGTCGAGGACGATGGTTGATTGGCCGGTCGTGCGATCCACTTCGAGCACTTCGCCGGGGCGGCCGGAGGGCGAGGTGGTGACGAAGATTTCGCCGGCGCCGCGGACGGCTATTCCGGCGACGCCAGCGAAATTGGTCGCGATCGTCTGCTGATTGCCTGCGTGGTCGATGGCGTAGAGGCGGCCATCGGCCGTGTTGTCGGAAATCAGCACGCGATCGCTCACCGGGTCGTAGCTCATCGAGCCAACGAAGAAGTTCGATTCATCATCGGCGGTGACGGAGAAGCTGCCAGCCATTGAACCGTCGGCATGAATCCAGCGGAGCGTGGCGACGTTGTTGCCGAAGCCGGGGTTTTCCAGGGCGAACAGATCGCCGGCGGCGTCAAAGGCGAGGCCCACGGGGGCGGCCTGGAGCGGAATCGTTTGCTTGACGTAGCCGGCGGGCGCGGCGAGAAGGGTCGCGCTTACCAGCGTCGTAAGCGTCAACGAAAGTATCGAAGCGCTGCGTCTGATCATGCTGTTTCTCCTTTGGGATACGTAGGGGTCAATCCGTGGGTTAATCATCTCCGGCGCGCGTGCAGGCGGCGTGCAGGACGTTGACGTCGAGCGATTCGTCGAGGAGCGCAACGCTGCCGTCGCAGCGCAGCACCAGCGCGCCGCCGGGGTGGTCGCTCCAGATTTCGTTGTGGACTTGCAGATTGATCGGCAGGCCGACGTCGAAGATGTTCTCGCCGTTGATCCACTCGCCATCCATGCCGGCGCCGCGGCCAGAGTCTTCGAGCACCATGAGCGTGTTCGAGGTTCCATCGGTGACTTCATGCAGGCTCACCGGGCGATCGTAGAGCAGTACGCCGTTGGCGGCGGGAGAGGTTTGAGCCGCGCCGTAGTTGCCCCCGTAGTCGATCGCCGCGGCGAGGTATAGGTTTGGCGGCGCGGCGGATGAAACGAGGGCGCCTTCGCGGCCCGGAGCTAAATGCGTGGTGCTGGGGCAGAGATAGACGGAGAGCTCCGTGCGAGCGGCCGCGGCGTTTCGCGCGCTGTCGTAGGCTGCGCTAAAGTCGATATGTTGCCACAACGGCTGCTCGTCGAGCTGCGGCAACACCGTGGCAGACCAGGCAAGTTGGCGGCCATCGGGCTTCTTCGGCGCGACGCGCTTTTCGAGGCAGCCGATCGGCAGCTCATTGAACGCGGCGTGGTAGGCGTTCAGCGCAAGGCCGATTTGGTGGAGGTTGTTCTGGCATTGATGCCGCCGTGCGGCTTCGCGAGCGGCTTGCACCGCAGGCAGCAGGAGGGCGACGAGCCCGCCGATGATCGCCACGACCACCAGGAGCTCAACCAGCGTAAAACCGTGTAGTAGGCACGCTCCGCGTGCAGCAGCTAGAGCCCTCGCAGGGCCTCGATCCTCCCGCACTTCTGCGAACGGCACACGGCGTGTGCCTGCTACATAGTTAAAGCCGCGGCGACGGGTGACGTGCTCGGACGTGTGAGGCCGGTCGACCATGTGCGATGCCGAGTCGAGCCGGTACGTTCAAGCGATCGACAAGCGGCGCGGCGGCGAGAGGCGCACGAACGTGCGCAGGCAGGCGTGCTTTTCGAGACGCTTGCAGCGTGAGACTCGACGGTAGGCAGTGCGGCACGTCCCTCGCGTGCATGC
>JAICUM010000323.1 GCA_025935855.1 Pirellulales bacterium
CATCTTCGCCTTAGCGCGCAACATCGCCGGCTACCACCTAGCCACGAAGCAGGGCCAGTACGACCTCGTCGCCGGCCTGCCGGCCGAACGCATCAGCGGCAAAACCCTCGGCATCATCGGCCTGGGGCAGATCGGCAAAATCCTCGCGGAGCGCGCTCAGGCCGTCGGCATGAACGTCGTTGGCACGAACCGCTCGCAGCAAACACCGCCGGGCGTTCGGTGGCTACCGCTGGACGAGCTGCTCGCCGCGAGCGACTACGTCTCCGTCCAAGCCCCGCTCACGCCAGAAACACGCCACATGATCAACCGTGACGCCCTCGCCCGCATGAAGCCTACGGCCTACCTGGTCAACACCTCCCGGGGCGGTCTTGTCGATCATGCGGCTCTTGCCGACGCGCTGGCCGAAGGCCGCCTCGCCGGCGCCGCCCTCGATGTCCAAGACCCCGAGCCGCCCGACCTTTCCAAACCGCCCTACAACGACCCACGCGTCATCGTGACGCCCCACGTGGCGTTTTACTCCTCCCAGGCCACCGAAGAGCTACGCACCCGCGTAGCGCGCCAGGCTGCCGCCTTCCTCCGCGGCCAGCGCCCCGAAAACATAATCAACCCCGAAGTTCTTACTCGCTCAAACAACCCCCAATAGCCGCGGGCCAGCGGCCCGCCGGAGCGCTCCAGTCCCGCGCCCCACCAACTTGTTCATCCCCCTTCTCCGCCCCCACCCTCACAACCGGCGCCAAGCTCCGCCGCCGCTTTGACTCCCCCCCTTCGGCGGCCTATATACCCTTGGAAATTTCCCTCGCGCCGCCGCGCTCGCAACCATTGCGCGGCTGCGCACGCACTCTAGACCGACAGCACTGGTTAATCGTTCCGTTAGGCGCTCTCATGGAAGACACCAAATCGCGGCCCGGCGCTCCCAGCGAGCGCGCTCAAATTGCCGCGGAGAAGCTGCGCGCCTTACGGGAGCGGGCCAACGACGCCCTCGACGAGCATCGCCGCCGCCTGTCGCAGATCGAATCCGAGCTGGGTCTGCGCATCCGCCAGCTCGCCGAGGAATACGAATCCGCCTCCGCCCGCGCCAACCGACAAGGCCTCTTCGGCCGCGACGACGAAGTTGCCGCCCTTCGCCGTCAGCTTGAGGAAGGCCGCGCCAAGCACGAGAAGTTCGTCGAGCAGCTCGCCTTCGCCCGCCGGCAGCTCGATGCCATCCAGAACCAACCCTGCGCCGCCTGCCACGACGCCGCTCAGCAAATCGCCGAAGCCCACGGCGAAATCCGGCAGCTGCGCGAAAAGCTCGACGCCGCCGACCGCCAGCGGCACGAGGACCGCACGCGCCACGAAAAGCTCGCCACGCAAATCGCCGAAGCCCGGCAAAAGCTTGCCGAGCTGCAGACGAATAGCTCCGCCGGCGCGTCCGGTCTTCAAGAGGAAATCGCGACCCTCAAGAAACGGCTCGACGAGGCCAATCTCGCCAAAGTAAACGCGGAAGCCGAAACCGCCGTCCTGGAACGCGACGCCGCCGCGCTCAGCGCCGAGTACGACTCGCTCCAGTCAAAGTGCAAACAGCTCGAGGACGAGCACGAGCAAGCCCTCGCCGCGGCTCGTGAGGCTGCCGCCGCCGAGAGAGACGGGCTCAATGTTCGCATCGCCCAGCTTGAATCCGATCTCAAAAAATCCGCGGACGAGCAACAGCAGCAGTCCGCCGTCGTAAAATCACTCGAAGCCAAGCTCGCGGAAGCCGGCCAGCGAGACGCGGACTTCTCCGCCGAGCGTGAAACCTGGACCAAAGACCGCTCGGCCCTCGAAGCCGCTGTCGCCAAAGCCAAGTCGGCCGCCGACGCCGGCCAGCAGACGCTTTCCTCGGAGCTAACGTCCGCGAAGGACGAGTTGGCGACGCTCAAGAAGAAGCTCGAAGAACTTGAATCGGCCAAAGCAGCCGTCGATACCGACCTGACAAACGCCAAGGCCGAAAAGCGGAGCGCCGACGAATCCCTCGCGGCGTCCAAGCAGGAGATCGAATCACTCAAAGCCGCCGAAGCCAAATCAGCAGAGCGGCGACAGGCCGAAGCCGACGAGCTCGCCGCCCGGCTCAAGAAACTCGAATCCGACAAGGCGGCCGCTGAAGCCAGCCTCGCCGAGATCAAGGAGCAAAGCAGCGTTCTGCGCGAATCACTGACCAATGCCCAGGGCCAGCTCGAATCACTGAAAGCCGCGAATGCCGACGCAGCAGAACTGCAGCGTAAGCTCGACGACGCCATTGCGCTGATTGCCGCCCGCGACGAGACGGTTGACGAGAAGGAAGCCAAATACGAAGCCATTAATCGCGAGCTGGTCGAGCTGCGCGAATCAACCTGCCCGCGCAGCGAGCTTGACGAGCTGGATCACAAGTTCCAGCTTGTGCTGGCCGACGTGCAAAAGCTCAAGCAGGAAAATGGCGACCTGCGCGAAGAGCTGGCCACCCGCCCCCAAGCCAGCGACCTGGACTCGCCCGAGCTGGTCGCCATCCGCGCCGAGCGCGACATGCTTGCCGCACGCGTCGAGGAGCTCGAAGCCGCGACCACCGCGACCGCGGCCGCCCCGTCGCAGCAAGAGCTGGAAGACCTGCATCGCCGCTTCGAAATGGCCGTCGAAGACGTCCGCGAGCTGAAGCAGGAAAACGCCAGGCTCCGTGAGCAACTCGCCAAAGCAGCGCCCGCCACCGGCGGCGCCCCGCCCGCGAGCGGCAAGCTCGACTGGGCCGCACAGAAGGCACGCCTCCTCGCCGCGCTGGCCGAAGAGGATAGCGACGGCCCCATCGACCACGAGCGCAAAAAGCAGCGCCTCAGCATTCAGGACACGATCGAGGCGACCGATCGCGCGCTCGCCGAAAAAGAACAAGAACTGGCCGAGCTTCGCGCCGCCGAGGAAGCCGCCGCCGCCAATCGCGGCCCCGACTTGCGTGCGCAAACCGAAGCCGTCCTCAACACCGACGAGATCATCGCCCAGGAACGCCAGCGGTTGGCTGACTTGCAAGCTGAGTGGGAGCAAAAGCTCCGCACCGCCGAGCTCGAAATGTCCGTCGAGCGCGCCAAGCTCGCCCGAGAGCAAGCAACCGTGAAGCAGCGGCTATTCGAGCTGGAAAAAATCGCTCCGCAAGCCATCGACGAAACCGGCAAACCCCGCCGCCGCTGGCTTTCCGCCCTCGGCCTCCACGAAGAAGCCGAAGAGCCCCCCAAAAAGCCTCGCTAGACCCACTCACTCGCGGCTTAGCGGAATTCCCTACTGCACCGTTTCTCCGGCCATCTGATAAATCGCCAAGGGCCGCCCCTCAGGCCCCATCACCTCTTCCAGACGAAACACCCCCTCCACGGCAATCGGTCGAATCGTGTACTCCGCCGTCTGACCCGGCTTCATCGACACAAGAACGCAATCGTACAGCGCAGCCCCCGGCCCGAAGCAGCATTCCATGTTGTCGCGCACCAGCACAAACTGCGACAGGCCGCGCCTGCGCAGCGTCGGATACATGTAGCCGCGGATGCGAATCTTCTTGTCGAACAGCGACTTCGCCTTCGGCGTGAGCATCGACCGCTCAAACTTCTGCGCCTTGTCCATCGGGAAACGAATGTCGTCAAACGACGACTCGATCACCCCCGATCCCGCCACCTGCGCCGCCGCCGGAATCGCCTTCGTCGTCGCCGGCTTTGAATTCAACCCCTGAGCCGCCGGGCTTATCCCGGCGGTCGGGCTAGTCCCGGCCGACATCGGAGATGCCTGCAAGTCACTCGCGTCGCCATTCACCGTTCGCGCCGACGAAGCGCCATCGCATCCCGAGAGCGCGACAAGCGCCAAGCCGCCAACAGCAAGTAAAGCAAGCATGCGGCTCATTGAATGTAATCGGCTTCCAATGCGTAAGCCGGTCCATGCGCCATGTCGTGGGCGTTCTCAGGAAAAACCCGCAGCGTGCCGCCGACTCGATACAAACCTTGCTTGTAATCCGTCCGCAGCCGCCCCTTGCACGCGACGGCCATCTGGTCGAAGTATTTCACATTCGCCAAATCGCCGAAACAACAGGTCTGGTTGTCCCGCACCAGCAGGAACCGCGCGATGCCATTGCTGACCGACGCCCCGCCATCGCTATAGTGTGTGCCGGGCCGCATGTAGCCCTTAATAAACACCTTCTGCCCGTCGAGCTTGGCGATCTCATCGGGGATCGTGTGATTCCCGCGAGTCTCCACCTCGTCCGGCCGCAGTTCAGTAAACGACGTCCGCTCGTACCCCGGCGGCACTTCGGTCGCCCGCACGTAGCCGGCATAACTAAGCCCGCCGAGTAGACACACGATTGACCAAGCTATGCCTAGCTTGGCAATTCCGACGCCCGAAAACTGCCCCGGATTCGCTCGCATCGTCTTCAGTGAAGCCCAGCCAAAAATGATTGCGCACAACGCAAAAAATGATAGAAAGAGCGCGCTTTCCAAGCTGTCAGACACCGCGAATACTGTTGTCGAAGTCAAGGCGAGAACGCCGGACACAACGGCGCTCGTGTTCAACGGCCGGTAGTCAAACTCCTCCGGAGCATCCGCAATCTTTTCAGAAAACACAGCGTCAGTAGCCATAACCAAGCCGCACAGAAACCAAGACTTCAATCGCCAGCGAACTTTCCTGACTAGCCGGAGGGCCACGCCCTCCGGAACGAGCGCCAGCCTCTATACGCCATCCCCGCTCAAGTGGTTTCCTCCGACGACCGCGGATCCGTCCCGCGGAGCAGCACCGCAAACACCCCGAGCATCGCCAAGGCAGCCACCAGCGGTATGCCTATGATTTTCAGCCGACTCGGCGCCGGCAAGGCTTCCGCCGCCGGCGGCGAAAATGCGGCCGCCAAGGGAGCCGAATTTGCCTTTCCTGCCGCTTGTTCCGCCGCTGGCGTGGCGTCAGCCGTGGTCGCGGACTTCACCGCCGGAACGCTCGCCGGAGTGGACACATCCGCAACCGCCGGCTTCGATTCCGCGGCAATCGGCGGCGTGCTCGGGGTTAACGTAGTCGCGGGTGCCGCAGCTTGAGCCACCGCCGGCGCCGCCGACTGCTTCGACGCCGCCGCTTGAGCCAAAAAGCTAAACGCCGAAAGCTTCCGCGCGTTTTCCACCGTTTCCTTATCCAGCGACTCCAACTCCGCCAGCGCCGCCTTCCCCTTCGCGCCCGCGTCGCCCGGCTGCTCGGACGCCACGATCACATACGACGCCACCGGCTGCCGGATCCAATCGTCCGCCGACGATTCCTTGAACATCGTCACCAACCGCGGCATGACCTCCCAATCCTCCCACCGCGTGAGGTCCGGGATCACCTGGTCGGCAAACTCCTTGTGATCCAGCGCCAGCCGCATCGACTCCAGCAGCTTTTCGCGCGGCAGCACCTTCGTCTCCTCGCCGTGGAACCGCAGTGCCATGATCGCCGCGTGCAGATACTTGTACTCGGTGCTTGGATTGCCGAGGTACGCCTCGTTCACGAGCTGCAGCCCCTCCGCCCCTTTCAGCTTGAGGTAACACGCAATCAGTGCGTCGAGACTCTCCTTCTTACGCCGCTCCTCGGTATGGATCGATTCATCAATCAGCCCGGCGCCGACCATCGGGCCAATCTGGCACGCCTCGCCAATCGCCGCCGCCAGCCCCGGCTTCATGAGCTGGTAGTCGAACCGCAGCAGCTTCTCCAGCATCG
>JAICUM010000243.1 GCA_025935855.1 Pirellulales bacterium
CTTTGTGGAATTTCGAAGCCGCGGGCGGCTTTGACGTCGTCGAAGTCGCGGAGGTGGTAGTCGATGCCGACGAAGTCGAGGACGCGCGTTAACGCCTTGAGCGCCACGCCCATGCCATCGGGACCGCTAAAGCCGCCGTATTGGCCGCCGCCTTTGAGGTGGGGTTCCAGGTCGAGGATGACGCCGGGGATGCCGCGGCGGGTGAGGCGCTTTTCGAGCGCGGGAATCTCCTTCGCGAAGTCGGCGAGGATTTGCACGTGGCCGGCGTCGCCCCGATCGCAGGGGACGAAGTGCTTAAGGGCGTCCTCCTCGACGTGGCCGAGGGGCTTCTCGACGCGCGGGTCGAGGTAGTCCTTGATATGCATCCAGCCGATCGAGGGCTTCATCACCTGGTACTGCTCGAACGTGGCGAGCGTGTCGTAGCCCTGGCAGACGATGTTCGCGCCGTCGAAGATCGTGACGACCGCCGGGTGGTTGATGCGGCGGTGAAGCTCGGCCATGAGCTGGCCGGTCTGGCCGACGAGGTTGGCTTCGATTTCCAAGCCGAACGTGAGATCGCTGCGGTGGCAGCAATCGGCGATCTCGGCGAGCTGCTCGGCGGATTGCGAGACGTATTTCCAGGGGTCGGCGCCCTTGGGCGGGTAGAACGAGAAGCCGCGGATGAGCTTCGTCTCGAAGGCGTGGGCGAGCTCGCAGGCTTTCTTGACGTCGTCGAGGTATTTCTTGAACGGGACGTAGCGGTTCTTGGTGCCGTCTTCTTCGTCGACGAGCTTGACCTTGCCGATGGGCGAGCCGATCGAGGCGACGTTCATGCCGAACTCGTCCTCTTGATGGCGGAGCTTGGTGATCTCGGCCTTGGAGAGCTCCATGACGTTCTTGACGCCGCCGCCGACGTCGATGAACCGCAGGCTGTAGTACTGCAGGCCGAGGGCCGCGAAGGCGGCGAACTGCTCGGCGGAGGTTTTATGGATGGCGGCTTCGTCGGCGAAGCCGGAGAGGATGACGCTGGGGCGGGTGTTCATGCGGTTGGTTCCTTTTGGATACGATGGGTGGCACTGCTGGCTTGTTCAGCAGTGGGCGCCGAGTACCCGCTTCGCACTGCTGGACGAGCCAGCAGTGGCACCCCTCCAGGTTTTTGTTCGTTCGGGTTAGGCGTTGGCGATGTGTTGGACGGTGACGGTTTCGGTCATGCCGCCGCGGGGGTTGAAGGCGGCTTCGATTTTCATCCAGCGGGGGCTGAGCACGGCCACGAGGTCGTCGAGGATGGCGTTGGTCACGTTCTCATAAAAGATGCCGTCGTTGCGGAAGCTCTGCAGGTAGAGCTTGAGGCTTTTGAGCTCGACGCACTTTGCGGCGGGCGTGTAGGTAATGGCGATCGTGCCGAAGTCTGGCTGAGCTGTTTTCGGGCAGACGGAGGTGAACTCCGGCGCCACGATCTCGATCTTGTAATCGCGATGCGGAAAGCGGTTTTCGAAGGTTTCGAGCTTGTGGCGGTAGTCACTCATGCGGCGAACGCGGCTCCTGTTGGCGGATGGGCCATTGTGGCATGATGGGTGGCGAGTGGCCAGTCGTCAGGGGATAGTGGACAGGGCCGGTGGGGACGACAAGGAACCGGACGCTGGCGCGTGCCGGCAAATGTAGCCCCCGGTTGCGTTCGTCAGTGGTGAAAGCGTGAGGAGTAAGGGGTGAGGGGTGAGGTTGGAAATTCGCCGGCGGTGTTGCTGCTATCCGGTGGGTTGGATTCGGCGACGACGGCGGCGATTGCGCTGAGCGAAGGGTTTCGGCTGCATGCGCTGAGCGTGGATTATGGGCAGCGGCATCGGTTTGAGTTGGACGCAGCGCGGCGGGTGGCGGAATCGCTTGGCATCGCAGAGCACCGCGTGTTGCGGATTGATTTGGGGGCGATCGGCGGCAGTGCGCTCACCGCAGATATTGCCGTGCCGCGGGATCGGCCGACGGAGGAAATATCGAGCGGCATACCGATCACTTATGTGCCGGCGCGGAATACAGTGATGCTGTCGCTGGCGCTGGGATATGCCGAGGTGATCGGCGCGGCCGATTTTTTTATCGGCGTGAACGCGGTCGATTACAGCGGATACCCGGACTGCCGGCCGGAGTTTATCGCGGCGTTCGAGCGGGTCGCGAATCTGGCGACCAAGGCGGGCGTCGAGGGGACGCTGCGGTTTCAAATTCACACGCCGCTGATTCAGCTGACGAAGGCGGAGATTATTCGCCGCGGGACGGAGCTTGGCGTGGATTATGCGCTCACGCACAGCTGCTATGCGCCGAATGACGAAGGCGTGGCATGCGGACGGTGCGACGCTTGCCAGTTAAGATTGAAGGGCTTCGCGGAGGCGGGGCTGGTGGATCCGGTTCAATACCAATAAATATTTTTTGCCGCGAATCTCGCGAATAGGCGCGAATCGCAAGAAGTAAAAGCAATAGCCAAATCCTTGATTCGCGATGATTAGCGCGATTCGCGGCGAGAATCTTCATGAAGATTGCTGAGATTTATAAGTCGGTGCAGGGCGAGGGGCGGCTCACGGGGACGCCGAGTGTGTTTATTCGGGCCAGCGGGTGCAATCTGCGGTGCTGGTTCTGCGATACGCCGTATGCCTCGTGGCTGCCCGATGGTGAGGACTATGCGGTTGACGAGATCATCGCGGCGGTCGAGGAATGGGATTGCCGGCACGTGGTGCTCACCGGCGGCGAGCCGATGTTGTTTGCCGAGCTGCTGCCGTTGTGCCGCGAGCTGAAGGCGCGGCGGCGGCACATCACGATCGAAACGGCCGGCACGCTGTATTTGCCGGCCGCGTGCGACTTGATGTCAATCAGCCCAAAGCTCGCCGGCAGCGCGCCCGACGCGGCGAAGAACCCGCGCTGGGCGCGGCGGCACGAGCGGGAGCGCTTGCGGCGCGACGTGCTGGGGCGCCTGATCGCGGAGTATGATTTTCAGCTGAAGTTCGTGATCGACCAGCCGGAAGATGTTGCGGAGGTTGAGCAGCTCTTGCTTGAGCTGCCGGAGCTGTCGGCGGAGAAGGTATTGCTGATGCCGCAAGGGCGCACGGCGGAAGAGCTGGCCGGGCACGCTGCTTGGCTGCCGCAGGTTTGCGTGGAGCGCGGGTGGACGTATTGCCCGCGACGGCAGATCGAGTGGTTTGGGCCGGTCCGCGGCACGTAGTAGCGGTTTTTAACCGACGGGTGAATTCAGCGGCAGTTCCGTAACACGGCGACTAAAAGTCGCCGCTACGTGGTTGGAACGGCTTCTTCTTTTGGCGCGGCAACTGGTTCCGGCGCGGGCGCTGGGTGCGGGCCGTGGCCTTTGGGTGCGAAGACCAGCACCATCGCGGAGCCGGCAATTTCGAGAATCAACCCCGCCAAGAACATGGGCCCAAGTTCGCTGCTGAGATGACCGGCGAACGTCGAGACGAGAGTCGCGACGACCGGCGCTCCGCCGAAGATGAGGGGCATGACATACACCGGACGACCGCCGAAGTTGAAGGCCATAATGATACCCAGCGCGCCGATGGCGCCTGCAGCTCCGGCGAGGAAGCTCCAAATGGCGCCGCGATTCCAAAACGTGCTCGCCTCGCCTTGGCCGGCCGCGAGGATGAGATGTGGAACGATGACGGCGATCGCAAAATAGGCGAGGCCCACACACAGAAGCGGCCGCAGGCGGCTGTTGTGCATGGCGGCCTGACCCTTGTGAAGCGTGGGGCCATAGGCGCCCCAGCAGATGGCGACCATCGCAATGGAGAGGATCTGGAGCACGAACCGCGAGAAATCGCTGCCGGTCTGCGAGGTTTTCGCCGGAGCGGCTGGCGCGGAGGCGGTCGTCGTCGCGGCGGCGGTGGGTTTGGCGGGCGTCGGATGCGGCGCGAAGCTTAACACGGTTACCGACCCCAGGATGACCATGACGAGGCCCGCGAGGAACAGCGGGCCGATTTCGCGCATGCGGCCGGCGAGGAAAATCGTCAAAAACGAGTTGATCACCGGAGCGGTCGCGAAGACGAGCGGCGCCACGTAAATCGGTTTTCCGCCGAAGTTGATTGCCAGGATGATTCCCAAGGCGCCGAGGGCGCCGAGCGCTCCGCCCAAGAAGCTGTAGATGATTCCCGAGGCCGTCCAATTGCCGCGTTCGCCTTTAACCTTGAGGAGAATCACCGGCACGATGACGGCGATCAGGAAGTAGGCGAGGCCGACGCAGACGAAGGCTCTCCACCGCGCCGGCGGGGCGCCGGGGGCCATGGCGCTTTGTCCCCATTGGAGCATGGGAACGTACAGGCCCCACCCGAGAATGGTGACGCAGAATGACGTGATCACGAATGGCAAGTTACGCATGGAGGGCTCCGGCGGGCGGCGAACATGTCGGCGGGGTAGCTGGCGTAAGAAACTGTAAACCGATGCTTCGGGCGACGCTAGGCGGATTCGTAGGTCCCTTCTGCCGGAGGGGACCTCAGCGATCGATTCGAAGCCTCTATTCGCGGCAAGGTCCCGCTTGCCGAGCGGGACCTACTCGCCGCGTAGCGCGGGGATTAGGGGCGCGCGGAGGACGAATCGCGAGGCGACCCAGGCTGCGGCGGCGCCGGCGATGAGCACGATCCCTAACAGAATCGTCAGCGTGAGCCACGGCGCGTTGGCGTGCTCGCTCATCGCGTGCGGGAGCACGGCGACGAGCGCGGCCAGGCAGCCGATGCCGAGGCCGCCGATGAGTAGTACGAGGTTTTCGGCGAGAACCATGCGGGCCAAGCGGCGGCGGCGGAAGCCTGTGGCCTGCATGAGCGCGAGCTCGCCGCGACGTTCCAAGACGCTGCGCAGCTGCGCAACGGCCAAGCCGACGACGCCGAGCAAGAGGCCGAGGGCGCCGAGACTTTGGAACGTTGACAGGTAGGTGTTTTGGACGGCGAGGAGCTCGGCGAGCCGCTGGCGGGCATCGACGGCGTCGAAGCCGAAGTCTTCGAGCTGTGTTTCGAGGAGCGAGCTGAGTTCGGCGTTGGTAGGCGCGCCTTCGCCGCGGCGGATGAGGAAGAAACGGTGGCCGGCGTTTTCGGGGAACAGCCGCAGGAAGTTTTGCTCGCTGATAATGACCTCGCCTTGCAGGACGCTGTTGGAAAGCATGCCGACGAGCTCGAGTGTCACGGGCTGGTTCTGGCCGTCCTGGATGGTCGTGCGTTTGCCGACTTTGGAGAGGCCGAGGCTGTAGAGGGCGGTGGCCTGGTCGAGGACCATGGGGATGATGGAGCGATTGTTTTCGTCGGCGCCGAGGTTGGCGTTGAGGAAGGACCAGGGGTTGGTTTCGTTTTGATTTGAGTCGGCGCTTATACCTGCTTCTTGGCTCGGCAGGAGCCTCGCCCTCCCGGGGTTGGGGGAGGGGGCCGGAACGTTCTTAACCAAGGCTGACCAGGCGAAGTGGCTTCGCTCGGCAAGTGACGCGGGCGCGCCGAGGACGCGTGGTTGGGTCGGCTTGTAGAGATTCAAGCAGCTCGCGTCTTCGCCTTCGTGGACGCGGAAGCCGAGGATCGTCGTGCTATTGAGCCGCTCGTTGTTGGCGTCGTTGAAGCCGAACTTGGTGCGGCCTTCTGTTGTGTTCAAGTCGTAAAGCAGCGGCAGATCGGAGGTGGCGACGAGATCGAAACCGCCGACGCCTTGGTCGGTGGGCGCGAGTCGGAATGAACTCAAGGCGACGATCAGAAAACTGGCGGTGGCGGCCAGGCCGAGCGACAGCATGGTGCGGCTGGGGTTGCGGCGGACGTTGCGCGCGGCGAGGCCTGAAAGGGTGAACGTCGTCGGTTGCTTGACGACCGGCTGGCGGAGTATTCCGCGGACGGCGAGCAGGACGCCGATGAGAATGAGGGCGCCGCTGCCCATGAAGGCTCCGCTACGGGCTTCGCCTTCGAGGTTTTTTGCCGAGAGGCCCAGGACGATGGAAGCGAGGACGCAAGCGAGTGGGAGCGCGCGGGCGGTCCAGAAACCGGCTCGCTTGGCGGCGAGTGGCGGGTGGGCGTCGCCGGACATGAGTTGGCGGATGGGGAGGCGGGCGAGCCGGCGTAGCGACCAAGCCATGGTCACCAGCGCGATGATTAGCCCGGCGGCGAAGCCGATGGCGAGGCTTTGCGGCGTCGTGTGCAGTTCCATGAAGGGCGCCACGGTGGCGGCGAGCCACCACGTGTTCAGCCCGTGGACCATGAGGGCGCCGTAGCCGATGCCGGCGGCGATGCCGACGAGGGCTCCGACGGCGGCGACGATCGCGGCTTCCGTGAGGAGCAGTCGCCTGACTTTTCGCAGCGAAAGGCCGGCGGCGAGCAGCAGGCCGACTTCGCTGGCGCGCTGTTCGAGGCCTAAACGAAAGAGCAGGGCGGTCAACATCGCGGCGGACGCCATTAGGAAAAAGCTGAAGCCGAGGAACAGGCCGTCGAAGGGCGTTGTCCCCGCGGCGGCGGCGAGGGCCTGCTGTTTTACGGGGAGGAGCTTCATGCCCATTTCAGAGGGAATGATTTTCTCGCGCAGTTGATTGGATACGGACTCAGCGCCGATCCCCCTCTCTCGAAGGGAGGGGCTAGGGGAGGGATTTGCTAAATCTCCATTTGATGGGTCGGCGCGCTCGCCCTCACCTCGGCCCTCTCCCAAGGGGAGAGGGAGCCGGAGGATGCTTTCCGTGCCCCAGCGGGTGGACCAGAGCTTGGCGGCCAGTTCGTGCGAGACGAACGCCTTGGGCGTTGTGCGATAGACGCGCCAATACTCATCGTCTTCGTCGCCGATTTTTTCGACCAGCTCGAAGGGCAGCTTCCAGTCCTCGATGGACTTCTTATCGGTGACGCCCGGCAAAGTTGGCGCGAAGTGCGGGTCGGCGGCCCACGTCGGCTTTCCTTCGGCGTCCTTCAGCGGCACGATGGCCCGTACTTTTAGTGGCAGCGGCGCGTGCTCGTGCAATTGGCCGTGCGTTGTTTCGGGGTCGTACCAGGTCATGCTGACGGTGTCGCCGACTCTCAGCTTCAGGCGGTCGGCAGCCCAATCGTTCAGCGCGATTTCATCATCCTTCAGTTCGATGGGCTGTCTGCTGTCGTCGAGCACCGGGCCCAAGGCGGCCGTGGAATCGACGCCCGAGACGGTGGAATACGGGATGGTTCGGTCGCCCGCCTGAAGCCGATTGGCCAGGTACGTGACGATCGGCTGCAATCCTTCGGCGCCGAACAGCCGCCGTGCGACTTCCACCACATGCGGCTGCAGCACGAGTCTGTCGGCGGAGATTTGGACGTACGATTTGTCCGAGTCGCCGAGCTTGATTGGCTCGACCTTGA
>JAICUM010000064.1 GCA_025935855.1 Pirellulales bacterium
AGAGCGGCGCCGTCTTCACCTTCGACGACATGATAAAGCTGTTGGAAAACAGCGGGTTGGCCAAACAGAAATTCCCGGAACGGCTTGAGGTGGTGGACTCGCTGCCCTACACAGTCGCCGGCAAGATTCGAACGCGTTTTACACGGCGACGATTGATGTTCGGAATTCAAATCGAACTCGCGTGCCATGCCCACGTCCGCGTGGGCATGTGACTCGAGGCAAACATGCCCACGTCGGCAGACCTCCGTGGGCATGGCGCCCGTTCGTTTGGGATTCTGAATGTCAATAAAAGTCACCGCTACGACTAGTCATCCAGCGGCGATAGCGCCAGCTCACGCAGCGCATCGAGACATTCAATCACCGCCGTCGGAGTGGTCTCGCTCCACCCCAGCCGCCGCTGCGCGATGATCGCCAGCTTGAACTGCTCGAACGCATCGGCGATGTCCTCCGGCAGTTCATCGACTTCGACTGCCAGCCGGCTCCGCGCCTTCGCCGGGCTCCGCGCCGGTTGCTCGTCCGCCGGCGCTCCTTCATCCGCGGCGCCCTTCGCCGCTTCATCGGACGACTCATTAGCCTCGCGGCCTGCCGGCTTCTTCGCCGGCGCTTCAATCGATTCGGTGGTCGGCGTCAAACCAAGTGACGCACGTTCCGCCTGCTCGACCATTTCCACATCGACCGAGCCGACGACGCCTTCCACATCCTCCGCCAGTTCGGCGTCCTCATCCGCCGGCGCCTCGCCCGGCTTGCCCAGCGTCTCCCACCGCTTGCCGCGCATCTGCGAAACGGACCAGCCGTTGTGAATGGCGCCTTCCAGCCACATCTCGGCGTCCTGCCAATCAATGGCCGCCTGGAAATGGCTCCAGTACAGCCCCTCGTACTGGCCGAACGCGTCGCCGAACCGCTGAAACACGCGCCGCAACCGCCCCACGTGCTGGCTCGTAACGCCGCCCACCAACTGCGACCACGCTTCATCCGAGTAATCGGTCACCGGCGCCTCGGCGGCCATCAGCGCGTCGCGCCACTCGCAAATGATCCGGCCCTTTTCCCAGTTGGTCGTGCTGACCAGCCGATTCCACTGGCCGATGAATTGCTGTCCGGCGTCAGCTGGCTGCGATTGAGCCGCCGCGGATTCACCATGGTTGTCTTCAAGCGTCAGGACGCCGGCTTCCTTCTTGCGCGTAGCCATGAAAACGATTCCTTCGAGCGGGGGAGATACAGCGGCGAAGCGCGTGCTAGCATCGCCGGGTCGCGGATTCTATCACGGCTCGCCGCCGTCGAACTACGAGACGAGAAGGATTCGCCGCGCGGAATTCTCGACGGTGCCCAGACATCGCGCCGCACGACCGTCAGACGCTGCAAACTACGGCGCCTCGCGCCAGGGCCACGAACGATCCTGCCGCTACAACCCCCAAAGCTTCGCCGTGGATAAGCTGTCGATCGCACGACGCGATCTTACGCTCAACTAGCCCCGACCTAGCTAGGTCGGGGCTAGCGGCGGTGACGACGCAGTTTCTCAAAAGACTACGCCCGTTCATCCGCCACGAAGTCGCACGCCTTGTGCGAACCGTCGCAGAACGGCTTCTTCGACGACTGCCCGCAACGACACAGCGCCGTGTTCCCCTTTGCCGCATCCAATTGAAACTCATTGCCCGCCGAGTCAATCAGCTTGAACGGCCCCTCCACCAGAATCGGCCCGTTGGCTCGCAACCGAATCGTAACCTCCCCCATCGCACATCCCCAGTAGGTCCCTTCTGCCGGAAGGGACCTCGGCCACCGATCGAAGCTTCTTGTGAACACAAGGTCCCGATCGGCAAGCGGGACCTGCTTGAGCCTACTGCGGCTTGGCCGGCGTCGTTTCTGCCGGCGCCGCCGTAGGAGTTGCTGTTGCCGCGGCAGAACTCGCCGCACGCCGTAGTACAAACACCACCCGCACTGTGTCCTTCGCCGGCTGCTCCGGTTCCTTCGCCGCCTGCTTCAAGGACATCGGCGCATCCGCCCTGGTCGCCGCGCCCGTCGGCCCCGCGGCTGACGAAATCTCCCCCTTTGCCCGCAGGCGAACATCTTCACCCTGTTTCGCCTTCTCGCTTGCTTCGCCGTTGATCGACGAGGCGTCGTCATTCGCCATCGGCGGCAACCGCCAGGCGAGCCCGCCAGACTGCTTACCGCCCGCTCGCCGCGCCGCCAGCAGTTCCTTACCCTTCGCGTCCGGACCCTTCGCCGCGTCGCTTGCGGCGCCGAGCGCGGCCGGCGCTTTTTCGTTCTTCGCTTCCTTGTCTCCGTTCCTTTCGCCGCCGCCAAATCCGTAAGCGCCGCCGCTGACGCTCGCCGATTTACCGAGCGCTGGCGCCTCCGCTGCTCCGCGATTGGCGCCGAGCTGCTCGACCTCATGGCGATCCCGTGCCGTCGTGGCGAAGTAGTCCGTGTCGGCGACGCACGCCGCCACAATTCTTTCAATCTCCGCCGGCGACGCCTCGACGACAATCCGCTCCTCAACCGGTGAGGCGCCGATGTCGAACGCACGCACGCTGGACTCGCTAAGCGTTCGCTGCCGCGCTCCCTCGGCCCCGCCGCTCGATTCAGCCAACTGATCTTTCAACGGCTCGACGGCCGGCTTGCTCTCGGCCGCCGGCTGCTCCGCCAGCTTCTCCTGAACCTTCTTGTCCTGTCCGGCGACTTGCTTGCCGGCCGTTTCGCTCCGCGACTGGCCCGGAGCTTCATCGATCAGTTGCACGTCCTGTCGCTTGAGTAACTCCTCGAACCGCTGCACGCCGCTCGGCTGCTTGACGACCAGCTCGACCTGCTGCGGGCCCGCCTCGGCTGACTGGCTGAAGTAATCGTAAAGATGCACCGAGCGATCCAAATCAGAACCAAGCGGCGCCGCCGGCGCACCGGCTTGACCCGCTTGATTGGCCATTGAAGACGGCGCCGTCGCGGGCTGCGCGGCTGTCGCGGCGGCCCCCGGAAGCGATTCGCCTTGACTGAGCCTTCCAGCATCAAGCGGCTTCAACTCGCGCGTGGCATCGTGTTCCGCCTTCTCGTCCGCCGTGGCGCGGCGCATTCTTTCCTCTGAAGCGACAGCGGCAGACTGCCCAGCCGGCGGCGGCTGAACTCCGGCGGCAGGCGAGGAGAATGGCTTGGGTTCATTCATCGCCCGCATCGAGCCGGCCAAACCCGGCGGAACTTCGTCGTCCGCTAGTTGCTTGTTCGCCTTCGCTTCCGGCTGCCGAACGTCGCTTTCCCGCCGGGCAATGTCTTGTTCTTTGCGACCCGCGTTTTCGGGCGTCATCATCACCAGCGCCACGGTCGCGGCAATCGCCGCCGCCGACCACCACAAGCCGCGACGGATGCCGTTCCAGCGATCGTACGGCGGCGTCACCGGCAGCACTTCGGCCGCCGCCGCCGAGCGGGCTTCTTCGATCTCGGCTTGAACGCGAAGCCGCAGGTCCTCGCCCAGCGTTTCGCGCGGCAGCGACTTGATCGCCTTCGACAGCGAGCGCAGCTCCGTCACCAACCGCGCCGCCCGCGGATCGCTCCGGAGCCGAGTCTCGACCACGGCGCGCTCCGCGGCCGTGAGCTCGCCATCCACATAAACGCTCAGCAGCTCATCGTCGAAGCCATCGTTAACGCGATCAGAACTCATGCTTCTATCTCGTTAGCGGGCGCCATGCCCACGTCCGCGTGGGCATGAGGCCTTCCGTTTGGCATGCCCACGTTGGCAGGCCCGTGGGCATGGCACCCCTGTTTTTTGGATCAACGATTCCACGATCACTTCTCACCCCATCTGCGGCGCTTCTTCATTCCACAACTCATGCAGCTTCTCCCGCAATTGCATCCGCGCTCGGAACAGCCGGCTGCGAACCGTCCCCACCGGCAGTTCCAAAATGTCGGCAATCACCTCGTACGAACACCCGTCCATTTCCCGTAGCACCAGAATCTTACGATGCTGCTCGCCCAAGTCAGCCAAGGCCGACTGCACCTGCTCGGCCTGCTCCTGGACCAACAACCGTTCGCCCGGCCCGCTCGCGGCGTCCATCGGTTCCTCCCCGGCCCCGTCCTTGGCCGCGTCGAGCGACCCGGTCGGCCGCATTCGCCGCCGGCGGCTCAGCGCCACGTTCATCGCGATGCGATACAGCCAGGTGAAAAACTGGGCGTCGCCGCGAAACGTCTCCAGCTTCAGGTAGGCCTGCACGAAGGCGTCCTGCACCGCGTCGGCGGCGTCCTCCCGCGAGCCGGCAATCCGCAGCATCGTGTTGAACAGCCGGTCCTGATACCGCTGGACCAAATCGCCAAACGCGTCGCGGTCGCCTTCTTGGGCGGCCTCGACCAGCCGGGCGTCGCTTTGGGCCTGGTGATTCACGCTCGTCTCTGTCCAATGAATGGGACGCCGCCCTCGGGCAAAAAGTTCCCTACATAGCCGAGCCATCCTGACTCGGTGAACGCTTAGAATACGGCTTTTGACGGTTGGCGTTTACACCCGGCCAGAATGGCCGGGCTATATGACTCTTGCCGCGCATTCTTCCGGAGCGCCGGCGCCCTGTCAAACTGATGGGACATTCATGCACCCCCTCGCCTGGCTTGACGACGAACTGAACGCGCTCGACCGGCGGCACCTGCTGCGTCAGTTACCGGTCCCGCTCGGTCGCCAGCAGCCCGTGGTTCAGCTCGATGGTCGAGAAATCGTGAACTTCGCCTCGAACGATTACCTCGGCCTCGCCGCCGATCCCCGCCTGCAAGAAGCGGCCGCCGCGGCGTGTTTCGACAGCGGCGTTGGTCGCGGCGCCAGCCCGCTCGTGTGTGGACGATCGAAGTATCACGAAGAATTGGAACGGCGTCTCGCGGAGTTTGAAGGCGTCGAGGCGGCGCTCCTTTTCCCCTCGGGATTCGCCGCCAACTCCGGCATCATGCCCGCCCTGGTCGATCGAGGCGATTCGATTTACGCCGACGCCAAAAATCACGCGAGCTTAATCGACGGCTGCCGGCTGTCTCGTGCGAATGTACACGTCTACTCGCACGGCGATGTCAGTGACCTCGAGAAACTCCTCTCACAAAACCACGATGCTCGGCGACGGCTGATCGTCACCGACACGCTCTTCAGCATGGACGGCGATCTGGCGCCGCTCGCGACCATCGTCGAAGTCGCCAAGCGATTCAACGCCATGCTGCTCCTTGACGAAGCGCACGCCACCGGCGTCTTCGGCGCCCAAGGCCGCGGCGTGGCCGAGGCGATTGGCATTGAATACGAAGGCCTGATCCGCATCGGCACGCTCAGCAAAGCCCTCGGAGCCGCCGGCGGCTTTGTCTGCGGGTCGAAGTCGCTCATTTGCTGGCTCGCCAATCGTGCGCGAAGCTATGTCTTCTCCACGGCCCAACCGGCCGCCATCAGCGCCGCTGCGCTTGCCGCGCTCGACATCGTCGAGCAGGAGCCGCAGCGCCGCGTTAAACTTCTGGAAACCTCCGCGTGGCTACGCAACGAGCTCAATGCCCGCGGCTGGAACACCGGCCATTCGCAAAGCCAGATTATCCCGATCCTCATCGGCTCGCCCGAACGGGCCGTGTCCCTCAGCGAGCAGTTGCACCAACGCGGCTATTGGCTCCCCGCCATCCGCCCGCCGTCGGTCCCAGAAGGCGAATCGCTACTACGTCTCAGCCTCACTGCCGCACACACCAGCGAAATGCTCAACGGCCTACTTTCAGCTCTCGGCCGTAACGGCGACTTTTAGTCGCCGTCTAAAATGTCTCAGGCCGGATCACACGGCGGTTAAAAACCACCGCTACGTTTAAGCCGATTTTTCCGCTTGTTCGGCCGCCCACGCCGCGACGCAAGTCGCAATGCCGCAAAAACTTGACGCTCGCCGGCCGCCTACTTACCATCAAGATTGCATAAGTCCCCCAGCCCGCCAACTCTACCATCGCAGTCGAAACTCACATTTAGCCGCGGGGCTTGTCCCGCGCGCCGAGCAAGCTCGGCGCCTAAATGCCCCTGCTTTCACCTCGCCGTTTTTGCCAGGCGATAAGGAATCCCGCGCTTGACCATCGTGCTCCAGATTCTGTTCGCCGTGGTGATCCTGGTCGGTTTGATCACGATCATCATGAGCATCAAAAACTGGCACTGGGCCCAGATGGTGCTCTTGTTGAGCATCTTCCTTGTGTCGATCCTCGACATGATCCTGGGCATGGAGGTCTATCGCATTCATCGCAACTTCGGCCGGCCCATCCCCGCGCTCGAAAAGAAAATCGACGACGTCGAGAACCGCATCAAGGCACTGGATCAAGGCACCCGCGACCAAACGCTGGCCAACCAGATTTTCCCCGAAGGCCTCCCGTTCGATTGGGACAAAGAAGGCCGCATGCCCTCGATGGACATGTGGCGGAATCGGCTGCAAATACAGATTCGCGAACGGGGCCGCGTGTGGGCGGGCGTGAAGGCCGGCCGCGTCGACGTGCGCGCCGGACAGGTTCCGGTGTCCATCCCCGCGCCCAAGCCGCACGGCTTGCAAAAGGACTCGATCGTGTACGCGTTCGAGCAAGCCCCCGCCGGGGCGCCGCCCAACCAAAAGGGCCAATACCTCGGCGAGTTCCGCGTGACCGAGGTCAGCGACGCCGGCGCCGTGCTGAAGTCGGTCCAAGGTCTCGATCAACGCACGGCCGCGCGCCTGGAAGCGAGCGCTCGCAGCGGCCGCACCTGGAAGCTCTACGAGAAAATGCCGCTGGACAGCCACGAGCTGTTCGCGGGCCTCACGCCCGAGCAGCTCAAGCAACTGCTGCCGGCCTCGACCGTCAACGAATACATCCGCCAAGGGACGCCTGCCACGCCGGACGACGATGAGAACCACCGCGCCGGCTACGACGATCACGGCGAACGCGTCGGGCCGAATGACAAAGACAAGGCCGTGAAGTGGGTGTACGACCGGCCGCTGCGTGATTATGCCTACCTGTTCACCGAATTCGCCCGTGAACGCGCCCAAATGGCCGCCCGCATCGCGGGGCTGAAAGAAGACAACGCAAGGCTGGAGGAGGCCCGGCAAAGCGCGCTAAGGCTTGCCGAGCAGCGCAAGGGGCAGATTCAGGCGCTCTCCAGCGACCTGGGCAACATGAAGCTCGACCGGCAAGCGATCGAGCAATTGCGAAGCACCATCAGCGCTCAACTGACCAATGCCCGCACTCAGCGCGACGAACTCGTAAAAAAGAACGCCGAGAACGCCCGGAAGTTCATCACCACGCAGCTAACCCAACTGCGGGAAATCACCGCGGCGACTGCGGCCGCCGCGGGCGTTCGTCCGCCGGCCAGTGCTCCCGCCGCCGCGTCCGCCCGCTAATTCGAGCTATCGACGGCTCGTCCCGCGGGGTATCTTTTGCGTCAGCGCTCGACGCATCGTCCACCGCGCGTGTCCTCGCATACAATCAAGGACGCCGTCGTCTGACGACAACGCCCCAAAATAGCCCCGACCTAGCTAGGTCGGGGCTAGCGCTACGTTCGATATCACTTGAACCCGCCCCCGCTGCCCTCCGCTCCGCATCGCCGCCATGGGACTCTACGACCGCGATTACTCCCACGGCCCCGAACCAGGCTTCCATGTCTCGAAGCCCACCACGGCCACGATGCAGTTGGTGCTGATTACCGGCGCCGCTTATCTCGTGCAGTGGCTGGCCAGGCCGATGGTCGAGCAACTCTTCGCGCTCCGCGCCGACTGGATCGTTCGCCCGTGGCGCGCGTACGAGCTGCTGACCTATGGGTTCCTGCATTCAACAGTCGACGTCGGCCATATTCTCATCAACATGCTCATCCTGTTCATGTTTGGACGGGAAATCGAATATCGCTATGGC
This sequence comes from Pirellulales bacterium, assembly GCA_025935855.1. Classification (GTDB taxonomy): domain Bacteria; phylum Planctomycetota; class Planctomycetia; order Pirellulales; family Lacipirellulaceae; genus Lacipirellula. Next base: position 7,825 of record JAICUM010000064.1, read on the forward strand.
CGCCGGGAGTTCGTCGTTTTTTATCTCGCGGGAATGGTCGTTAGCGGGCTGGTTTGGTCGGTGAGCGAACTGCTGTCCATCGGACCGGCGGCGCTACGCGCCATGCCGCCCAACTTACTGCCGGGCGTGGTGGGCGCCTCGGGCGCGATCACCGCCGTCGTCGCCCTGTTCGCGCTCAATTTTCCACGCCGGCAAGTGCTGTTCATGTTCATTATCCCGATGCCCATGTGGCTGGCAGCGGTCATCGGCATTCTGTACGACATTCGCGGCGCTATCGCCAGAGATCCGAACGACAACGTCGCCTTCATGGCCCATTTGGGCGGCGCCTTGTTTGGCGTGTTGTATTTCAAGTTCAACTGGTCGCTCAGCCGGTTTCTTCCAGAGGACTTTCGCCTCCGCATGCCTCGCCATCGTCCCAAGCTGCGCGTGCATGAACCGGAAGAAGAGCCGGACGACCTCGCCGTGAAGCTGGACGCCATTCTGAAAAAGATCCAAGACGAGGGCCAGGACAGCCTCACTTGGAACGAACGCCGTCTCCTCGAAAAAGCCAGCCGACGCTACCAGCAGAAACGAAAGTAGGCACACGCCGCTTGCGGCTTATTGATGTTTAGGAATCAAAATGAACGGCTGCCATGCCCACGGAGGTCCGCCGACGTGGGCATGTATGCGGTCGAGTCACATGCCCACGCGGACGTGGGCATGGCACGCAAGTTCGATGGCATTCTGAAGATAAATAGCCGCATTTTCTTGGCAGAGCGCTAACTCATAAACCGCCTCCTCCAAATGCACGACCTTCGCAACCAACGCATCGTCGTCACCGGCGCCTCAGGCCTCGTCGGCAAACGACTGTGCGCCGAGCTCGAGCGCGACCCCGTCGAGGTCATCCGCGCCGTCCGCCGCCCCATCGGCCCGCAGCCAAACGAGCTCTCCTGGAACCCCGACTTCAACCAGATCGAATCCGCCAAGCTCGAAGGCGTTGACGCCGTCGTTCATCTCGCCGGCGAAAACATCTCCGAGCATCGTTGGACCGACGCCTTCAAACGGCGCATCCGCGAAAGCCGCCTCCGCGGCACACGGCTCATCAGCGAAACAATCGCCAAGCTGGCCAGCAAGCCGCGTACGTTCGTCTGCGCTTCGGCCATCGGCTACTACGGCAACCGCGGCGATGAAACACTTACCGAATCCGCCGCGCCGGGCGACGATTTTCTCGCCGAAGTTTGCCGCGAGTGGGAAGCCGCCTGCCAGCCGGCGCGCGACGCCGGCATTCGCGTCGTCAACCTCCGCATCGGCGTAGTGCTTAGCGCCGAAGGCGGCGCGCTTAAGAAAATGCTCACGCCGTTTAAGCTCGGTCTCGGCGGAAAAATCGGCAGCGGCCGGCAGTGGATGAGCTGGATCGCACCGGACGATCTGTCGAGCATCCTGCAATTCGCCTTGGCCAACGAAAGCCTCAGCAGTCCCGCGAACGCTGTCACGCCGAATCCGGTCACCAACGTCGAGTTCACCAAAACGCTCGGCCGCATCCTCGGCCGGCCCACCGTATTCCCCATGCCCGCGTTCGCGGCGAAGCTGGCCTTCGGCGAAATGGCCGACGCCCTCCTACTGTCCAGCACCCGCGTCGTCCCGCAGACCCTCACCCAGGCGGGCTACCAGTTCAAGTACGCCGAGCTCGAACCCGCCCTCCGCCATCTCCTCCGAAAATAGCCCGGCCATCCTGGCCGGACGCTCCGCGACTTTTCAGACATGCGCCGCGTGGACATTGCGCCGAGCCAGAATGGCTCGACTATGTGCCTTGTTGCGCCCACTTCTTTGGCACGCGAGTGTGCCATTGTGAGAACCCGCCGCCCCCGTAAAATGTAGGGTTCGGGCCGATTGCGCAGCCCCCACACGGCGAAGAACTCAAAGGCGCTTGCATGCATTCACAAGTGGTTGTGCTCGGAGGGGGGCCTGGCGGCTACGCGGCGGCCTTTTTGGCAGCCGATTTGGGCCTGAAAGTGACCATCGTCGAGGCCGACCCCCGGCTGGGCGGCACCTGCCTCCTGCGCGGCTGCATCCCCTCGAAAGCCCTCCTGCACGTCGCCAAGACAATCAGCGAAGCCCGCGAAATGGCCGACTGGGGCGTCGATTTCCCCGCCCCCAAGCTGGCCGTCGACAAGCTCCGCAAGCGTAAAGAACAAGTCATCGCCACGCTCACCGGCGGCCTCGCCCAGCTCGCCAAGCGGCGAAATGTCCGCGTCGTACACGCTCGGGGCATCTTCGTCGATTCGCAAACGCTGCAGCTCGAAGGCGGCAACCCGGCCACCTACGACGACGCCCGCATCACGTTCGACCACTGCATCCTCGCCACCGGCAGCGTCCCGGCGATGCCGAAGATGTTCCAGATCAAGTCTGACCGCGTGATGGATTCCACCGGCGCCCTGGAGCTGGCCGATATTCCGGTAACACTGCTAGTCATCGGCGGCGGCTACATCGGCCTGGAAATGGGCACCGTGTACGCGGAGCTTGGCTCAAAGGTCTCCGTCGTCGAGCTGCTCGACGGCCTCCTGCCCGGCGCCGACCGCGACCTCGTGAAGCCGCTCGAAAAGCGCTTGCGCGAATCCTTCGACACGATCATGCTCAGCACCAAGGTGCTCGGTCTAAAAGAGGCCGGCAAGCAAATCGAAGTCGAAATGGAAGGTCCCGACGGCGCCAAGTTCAAGAACAGCTACGACCGCGTGCTGGTATCCGTCGGCCGCCGGCCCAAGTCCAGCGGCTTCGGCCTGGAGAACACCAAGGTCACGGTCAACGAAAAAGGCTTCGTCGAAATCGACGAGCAGCAGCGCACCAGCGACCCGCACATTTTCGCGATCGGCGACGTCGCCGGCGAACCGATGCTCGCCCACAAAGCCTCCCACGAAGGCAAAGTCGCCGCTGAGGTCCTCGCCGGCGAGCCCGCCGCGTTCGACAAGGCCGCCATTCCCGCCGTCGTGTTCACCGACCCCGAAATCGCCTGGGCCGGCCTCACCGCCGACGGCGCCAAGCGCGAAGGCCGCAACGTGCAGGTCTCGCAATACCCCTGGCAGGCCAGCGGCCGCGCCATCGCGAACGGCCGCACCGATGGCCTCACCAAGATCATCGTCGATCCGGCGACCGATCGCATCCTCGGCTGCGGCATCGTCGGCGCCGGCGCCGGCGAGCTGATCGCCGAAGCCGTGCTCGCCATCGAAATGGGCTGCACCGCCCGCGACCTCGGCGAAACGATCCACCCGCACCCAACCCTAAGCGAAACCGTCGGCTTCAGCGCCGAAGCCTACCTCGGCACAGCCACCGAAATTTACCGACCCAAACGCAGACAACCGCAAGAGAGTTAACCGCTACAAGTTATTGGTGAGTAAGTGAGTAAGCGAGTAAGTGCTTGATCGCCGCATGCGACATCGCAACTTACTCACTTGCTCACCAGTCACCTACTCACCAGCGAAACGTTGGACTTCCACCGCTTCGCAGTTAGCCGATCAAGGAATTCCCATGGCAACAGGAAAACTCACCGAGCTCCGCTCGCCCATCCTCAACGACAGCGACCCCGCCGAAACCGCCGAGTGGCTCGAGTCGCTCGATTATGTGCTGGAGAGCAAAGGCCCCGAGCGCTTGCAGGAGCTGCTCACCGCGCTCGACGAGGCCGCCCACCGCAACGGCGTCGAGCTGCCGTTCACCGCCACCACGCCCTACCTCAACACCATCCCCGCCGACAACCAGCCCCCCTACCCCGGCAATCGCGAGCTGGAACGCCGCATCAAAAGCTTCGTCCGCTGGAACGCGATGGCGATGGTCACCCGCGCCAACCGCGACCCGGCCGCGCCCGGCGGCCACATTTCCACCTTCGCCTCCTCCGCCACGCTGTACGAAGTGGCGATGAACCACTTCATCCACGGCCGCGGCGAAGACGGCTACAGCGGCGATCAGGTGTACTACCAGGGCCATGCCTCGCCCGGCATGTACGCCCGCGCCTACCTTGAAGGCCGGCTCACTGAGGAGAACCTCGTGAACTTCCGCCGCGAGCTCAGCCCCGGCGGCGGCCTGGCTTCCTACCCGCACCCCTGGCTCATGCCGGAATTCTGGGAGTTTCCCACCGTCTCGATGGGCCTCGGGCCCATCATGGCGATCTACCAGGCTCGCTTCAACCGCTACCTCACCGATCGCAAGATCAAGGACCTGTCGAAGAAACGCGTCTGGGCCTTCCTTGGCGACGGCGAATGCGACGAGCCCGAAACCCTCGGCGCCATCACGCTCGCCTCGCGCGAACATCTCGACAACCTCACCTTCGTCATCAACTGCAACCTGCAGCGCCTCGACGGCCCCGTCCGCGGCAACGGCAAGATCATTCAGGAACTCGAAGGCGCCTTCCGCGGCGCCGGCTGGAACGTCATCAAGGTCATCTGGGGCAGCGATTGGGATCCGCTCATCGAGGCCGACGACACCGGCCTGTTGGCCCAGCGCATGATGGAAGTCGTTGACGGCCAGTACCAGAAGTACGTCGTCTCCAGCGGCGATTACATTCGCAACGACTTCTTCGGCAAGTACCCCGAGCTCCTGGAGCTGGTGAAGAACTACTCCGACGAGAAGCTCCGCAAGCTCAAGCGCGGCGGCCACGACCCCGAGAAGGTGTACGCCGCGTTCAAGACCGCGGTCGAGACGAAGGGCCGGCCCTCGGTCATCCTCGCCAAGACGATCAAGGGCTACGGCATCGGCGAAGGCGGCGAAGGCCGCAACATGACCCACAATCAGAAGAAGCTCAACGAGGAGGAGCTGCGCGAATTCCGCAGCCGCTTCGGCATCCCGATTTCCGACGAACGCGTCGCCGAGGCGCCCTTTTACCGCCCGCCCGAAAACAGCCCCGAGATGAAGTACCTCCGCGAGCGCCGCCAGGCCCTCGGCGGCCCCGTGCCGATGCGCAACAACGCGCCGGTCACGATGGAAGTCCCCAGGCTCACCGATTATTCGAAGGTGCTGGAAAAGTACCTCTCTAACAAGGAAATGTCCACGACGATGGGCTTCGTGCGGCTCTTGAGCGAGCTACTGAAGGACAAAAAGATCGGCAAGTCCATTGTCCCCATCGTTCCCGACGAGTCGCGCACCTTCGGCATGGAAACTCTGTTCCGCCAGGTCGGCATTTACGCTCACAAAGGCCAGCTCTACGAGCCGGTCGATTCCGATCAACTCGCCTTTTACAAAGAGGCAAAAGACGGCCAGCTTCTCGAGGAAGGCATTACCGAAGCCGGTTCGATGTGCTCGTTCATCGCCGCCGGCACCAGCTACTCATCGCACGGCGTGAACATGATCCCCATGTTCATTTACTACTCGATGTTCGGCTTTCAGCGCATCGGCGACCTCATCTGGGCCGCCCAGGACGCGCGGGCCAAGGGCTTCATGCTCGGCGGCACCGCCGGCCGGACCACCCTGAACGGCGAAGGCCTTCAGCATCAGGATGGCCACAGCCTGGTGAACGCCATGGCGTTTCCCAACGTCCGCTCCTACGACCCCGCCTACTCCTACGAAACGGCGGTCATCGTCTTCGACGGCCTCAAGCGGATGTACGAGGACAACGAGACGGCCATCTACTACATCACGCTTGAAAACGAACCCTATGACAGGCCCCAGATGCCCGCCGGCGTCGAAGAAGGCATCACCGAAGCCGGCTCGATGTGCTCGTTCATCGCCGCCGGCACCAGCTACTCCTCACACGGCGTGAACATGATCCCCATGTTCATCTACTACTCGATGTTCGGCTTCCAGCGCATCGGCGAT
>JAICUM010000039.1 GCA_025935855.1 Pirellulales bacterium
CCCCCTCGAAACCCTCCGCCAACACATCCAATCCGTCCGCGTCGCCCACCTCCGCGAGCTTCCCCCCTTCATCGGCGGAGCCGTCGGCTACGCCGGCTACGACACCGTCCGCTACGTCGAACGCCTCCCCAACGCCCCGCACGACGACCGCAACCTCCCCGACCTCGCCTTCGGCCTGTTCGACCACATGGTCGTTTTCGACAACGTGCGGAAAACCGTTCACGTGCTCGTGCTGGCCGACGTCCGCGGCGCCGATGGCGATGAGCTCGCCCGCCGCTACCTCTCCGCCTGCCGCCGCGTGGACGGCTACATCACCGCGCTGAACGCCCCCGACGACGGCCTTCAGCTCGCCGACATCGACGCCCGCGGCGAGCTGCAGCTCAACTACCGCTCGAACTTCACGCAGCCACAGTTCGAGGACGCCGTTCGCAAGTGCGTCGAGTACATCCGCGCCGGCGACATCTTCCAGGTCGTCATCAGCCAGCGCCTCGAAGTGGATTTCGCCGTCCCGCCGTTCGAGCTGTACCGCACGCTCCGCGTCGTGAATCCCAGCCCGTTCATGTTTTACCTCCGCATGCCCGGCGCCACGCTGGTCGGCAGCTCGCCGGAGATCATGGTCCGCGTCGTCGATGGCAAAGCCACGGTCCGCCCACTCGCCGGCACGCGCCGCCGCGGCGCCACCGACGAAGAAGACGCCCGGCTCGCCGCCGAGTTGCTCGCCGACCCCAAGGAATGCGCCGAGCACGTGATGCTCGTGGACCTCGGCCGCAACGACGTCGGCCGCGTCGCCCGCTTCGGCACCGTCGAAATCTCCGACGTGATGGTCATCGAACGCTATAGCCACGTGATGCACATCACCTCGAACGTCACCGGCCAGCTCAAGGGCGACTGCGACGCCTTCGATGCGCTGGCCGCCTGCCTGCCGGCGGGCACCGTCTCCGGCGCCCCCAAAGTGCGGGCCATGGAAATCATCGACGAGATCGAACCCCGCCGCCGCGGCCCCTACGCCGGCGCGGTCGGCTACATCGACTTCGCCGGCAATATGGATACCTGCATCGCGCTGCGCACCGTCGTCGTCCAAAACGGAAAGGCCTACGTCCAAGCCGGCGCCGGCATCGTCGCCGACAGCGTCCCGGCGCTCGAATACCAAGAAACCCTGAACAAAGCCCGCGGCCTGCTCAAAGCGATCGAAATCACGCAACTGCGCTCAGCGAACACCAAATCCACTTAAGAAGAGATCTCACGTAAAGGCGCAAAGCTCGCAAAGAAAACAAAAATTTGTCGCCGCGAATCCCGCGAATCTTCGCGAATGTAAATGAAGGATGAAAATGCTCCTTGAATTCATTTTGACTTATTCGCGTCCATTCGTGTGATTAGCGGCCAACTTTCTGAATTCTTTGCGCCTTTGCGTGAGACAAATCCTCCCCTGCATAAACCAATTAGCGGATGAAATCCCTCGCCGGCCAATTTCTCGTCGCTTCGCCGCATTTGCGCGATCCAAACTTCGCGCACAGCGTCGTCCTCATGCTGCAGCATGAAGAGCAGGGCGCCCTCGGCGTAGTCATCAACCGCCCCGGCGACAAAACGGTCGACGAAGTCTGGGAAATGATCGGCAGCGAACCCTGCGGCTGCGACCAGCTCGTCCACGTCGGCGGCCCCGTGCCGGGACCGCTCATCGCGCTGCACGATCAAAAGAAGCACTCCGAGCGCGAGATCCTGCCGAAGCTCTACATGTCGATGCAAAAGGACGCCATCGACGCCATCGTCCGCGAGAAGAAGGCCCGCTTCCGCCTCTTCAGCGGCCATTCCGGCTGGGGCGGCGGCCAGCTCGAAAACGAAATGCGCGTCGGCGGCTGGCTCACCACGCCCGCCCAACCCAGCGCCGTCTTCGCCGACCCCGACGGCCTCTGGAAATCCGTCTGCGGCGAAATCGGCCGCCGCATCATCGCCCCCAACATCCCTGCCGACCGCATGCCGAAGGATCCAAACCTCAACTGACATCGCCCGGCCATCCTGGCCGGAGTGCCCGGCCCATAGGGACGAGCGTCTTACGCTTCACGGCGCCCTCAAGCCAGCGAATTTTCTCAGAACTGAACCCTGAACCCAAACCCTGAACCCTCCCAACATGCCCTTAGTCGTCGTCGGCTCCGTCGCCATTGATCACGTCGAAACCCCCGTCGAGCGCCGCAACAACCTGCTCGGCGGCTCCGCCACCCACTTCTCCTACGCCGCCAGCTTCTTCACTGGCGTGCACCTGGTCGGCGTCGTCGGCGCCGATTTCCCGCAGGAGAACGTCCAGCTCCTCAACAGCCGCGGCATCGACACCTCCGGCCTGCACACCGTGAAGGACGGCAAAACCTTCACCTGGACCGGCCGCTACGCGCCCAACATGAACGACCGCGAAACGCTCGAGGTGGAGCTGAACGTCTTCGGCAAGTTCGACCCCGTGCTCCCCGAGGCCTACCGCCGCGCGAAATACGTCTTCCTTGCCAACGGCGTCCCCGCGGTGCAGCTCAAGGTGCTCGATCAGGTCCCCGGCCGCCGCCTCGCCGTCGCCGACACGATGGACCTGTGGATCCAAACCCAACGCGACGACCTCGAGCGCCTCATGCGAGCGCTCGACGGCCTCGTGCTCAACGACAGCGAAGCGAAGATGCGCACCGGCAGCGAAAACCTCGTCGCCGCCGGCCGCGCCGTCCAGGCGATGGGCCCCAAGTTCGTCATCATCAAGAAGGGCGAGCACGGCGCCATGTTCTTCGGCGAGCACGAAACCTATGTGCTTCCCGCGTATCCCACCGACCGCCTGATCGACCCCACCGGCGCTGGCGACACCTTCGCCGGCGGCATGATGGGCTACCTCACGCAGCGCGACGCCTTCGATGCCGAAACCCTCAAGACGGCGATGGCCTACGGCATCGTCGCGGCCAGCTTCAACGTCGAAGGCTTCGGCTTGGAGCGCATGCAAGAAATCACCCGCGAGGACATCGAAAAACGGCTCGACAAATACCGCAAAATGCTGAGCTTCTAGGTCTGTCGGTCCGATTCAAGGGCGTTCAGAGATGTTGATATGATCGGCGAATACCATGACATCCGCGATCTCATCGAGGATCGGCACTCGGCCCTCGGCTTTGATCGTCTTGAACCTGAAGAGCGTACTTATGCAATGCTTTGGGCGTTTGAGGCCGAGTGCAGTAACGGTACTTTGCACCAATTCTTTTATAACTCAACTGGAGATATGGCTCCTGAAATACTTCAATGCTTACAAGGAATAGGTGCTAGCCGCGCGCACGCGATACTCTCAAGTGCGATGGCAAAATTTGGTCCGACGTATCCAACCGATCGGGCGCTACGGCAAGAGAACCTGCGGAGCATGAGCGATGGAATTGACGCGTTTACAGAGCTAAATGATCGTCTGTTCCGGGAATCTGAAGACTTAAGAGACCTATCCCTCTCCCAGGTGGCAGACTGCTACGCTCGCTTGAACATCACAAGCGTGCCACGCAAGAGAAGAATTGTCTTCCGTGCTCTTGCACTGATGATACTTCTAATTCTGATTTTGGCACTTATCGCTTCAGTGGCGTTTTTCTGAATTTCAGAAGTATTCAAGACCAGTAAATGTCCAAAACCCGCACCTTCATCGCCATCGAAGCCCTCGACGAGGTGCATGCTTCAGCGCTCACCATCATCGACCGCCTTCGCTCCGCGGCGACCAACGTGAAGTGGGTCGAGCCCGACAACCTCCACTGGACGCTCCAGTTCCTCGGCGACCTCACCGATACGGAAATGGCCGAGGTTTGCCTGCGAACCGTCCGCACCGCCGCGAAGCATGAAGGCTTCACAGTCGAAGCCAAAGGCGTCGGCGCGTTCCCGTCAATCAAGCGTCCGCGCACGCTCTGGCTCGGGGCAGGGGAGGGCGCCGAGAAAATGATCGCCCTGCAAAGCGACATCGAGCGCTCGCTCAGCTCACTCGGCTTCCGCGGCGAGAACCGCGCGTTCGTCCCCCACCTCACGCTCGGCCGAGTGAACCGTGGCGACGCAGGCCGCACACTCTCGGAGCGCCTCGAAAAACTCGCCGACTTCGACGCCGGCGTCATGGGCGTGGACGCGGTCACCGTCTTCGCCAGCGAGCTCGGCCGCGACGGGCCGACCTACCACGTCCTCGCCCATGCACCGCTTACTTAATTCACTTCTCCAAACAAATCGCTCGTCAGCTTCAACTCCGCCGCATAGCTCGGCACATTCGGATGCTCGCGCACGAGTAACTCCAGCACCCGCTTCGACTCGTCGAGCCGACCCAGCGCCTCATCCTTGCGATCAAGCTTCGCCAGCAGCTCCCCCTCCGCCCGCAGCGCCACGCCAAAGTCGCTCCGCTGCCGCGGCGTTGCCGTCTGATGCTCAACCAGCTTTCGCAAGCCATCGATCGCCGCGTCAAACTCACCAATCGCGCGCTCGTTGTCTCCGGCGTCCTCCAATTGTTTCGCCAAATTCATCCGCACGCCCGCCAGGTCCGCCGCGTAGTCCGGCACATTCGGATTGCGCGCCGCAATCTCCGCCAGCGTCCCGCCCGCCTGCTCATACGACTTGATTGCCTCAGGCCCCTTGCCGCTGGCCGCCTTCACGTCGCCCAGCATCCGCTGGCAAATCGCCAGCCGTCGCTGCTGCTCGAAATCCGCCGGCGCCTCACCCACCAGCTTGTCAAACACGCCAATCGCCGCCAGCAAATTCGTCTCCGCCGCCCCCAGATCGCCATTTTGCAAATGCGCCTGGGCCAAATTGTAGTAGCCCATCCCCAAATCCCGCCGCAGCCGCATCGCCGCCGGTGAATCCTCTTCCACATGCGCCAGCCGCAGCCTCTGCGCCCGATCCAACAGCGGCAGCGCAGCCGCGGGCTTTCCCGCCATTAATTCGAGCAGCCCTAAATTCATCACGCTGCTCGCCAGCGACCGCGCCAGCTCCACATCCTCTGGATGCGCCGCCGCAAGCTGCTCCCGCAACTTCGCCGCTTCCTCATAGCGCCCGCGTGCCTCCTCCACATGCTGCATCTTCTGCAGCGCGCGGCCCATCGCGTTCACCGTCTCGGCGTACTCGCTCTTCAGCGCGTCGCCCGCGCTGCCGCCGCCGCCACGTCCGCGCTCGAGCAGCTTCTTCTGCCGCTGGGCCGCCTGCTCATAGCGCGGCAGCGCCTTCGCCGGCGAGTCGATCGACTCGGTGATCCGCCCCACAAAAAAATTCGCCCGCGCCACCTCCCGCGCCAGCGACGCATCCTCCCCGCGCTCATCCAAAAACTGCTCGTAGTACACCAGCGCCTGCCGCAACAATTCGTCCCGCAGCGGCTGCAGCCCCGCCTGGTTCAGCAGCGTCTCCTCACTCACGCGAATGTAGTACTGGCGCACCGCATCCTGGGCGAGCTGAAAATTATGCTCCGCCCGATCCCGCTGCGTCTTAAGCAGCCCCACGCCCACGAGCAAACCCGCCGCCGCCACCAGCACCGTCGCCGCCAGGCTCGTCACCAGCGTCCGATGCCGCCGCACCCACCGCCACGCCCGCGCCGTCACCGGCTCGCCATACGCCAGCACGAGCTCGTCCGCCAGGTACCGCTGCACGTCCAGCGCCAGCTCCCGTGCACTCGCATACCGACTCTCCGGCTTGCGGGCCATCGCCTTCAGGCAAATCGCCTCCAGCGCCCGCGGCAAATGCCTCGCATACTCCCGCGGCGGCGCGAACCGCCCCTGCTGCACCCGCAGCACCGTATCATCCTGCTCCCCGTCCCCTTCAAACGGCGGCCGCCCCGTCAGCAAGTGGTATAGCGTCGCCCCTAAGCCATACACATCGCACGCCGGCGCCAGACAATCGATGCGTCCCGCCGCCTGCTCCGGACTCATATACTGGGCCGTGCCGACAATCCGCCCCGCTTGCGTCCGGTCCGATTGCGCGCGATCCGAAGGCGTCACCGCCGGCACCTCAAAATCCGCCGCCTCCGTATACATAGCCCGGCCATCCTGGCCGGAGCCGTCAATCGTCTTCGCCAGCCCCCAATCCACGACCAGCGTCTCGCCATAGTCGCCGATCATGATGTTGCTCGGCTTCAAATCGCGATGAATCACCCCGCGATGGTGCGCGTACTCCACCGCCTGGCACACCGTCACGAACCGCGCGAGCAGTTGATGAAACGCCAACTGCTTCTCAGCCCCGCCGGGCAGCTTGTGATAATCCTCGATCGCCGTCCGCAGATCGACGCCGCGAATAAACCGCATCGCGTAAAACGGCCGCCCGTCGGGAAACTCCCCCAGGCTATACACCGGCACGATGCCCGGATGCTCCAGCGCTCCGGTGATCTCCGCCTCGCGAATAAACCGCCGCCGGTTGTCGTCGCTATCCGCATACGCCGGCAGAATCTCCTTCAGCGCGATCTCGCGGTTCAGCTCCTCGTCCTTCGCGATCATCAACCGGCCAAGCCCGCCTTGCCGGTAGAACCGCAAAATCGTGAACCGCTGCGACGCCGGAGCAAACGACCACGCCCGCGGCCCCTGCGTGGCAAACCGATCCACCGCGCCGCCCGCGCGCGTCGCCAGATGATCGCCCAGCTTCGTGCCGCTCCCATCCGGGTGGCACGCTCTGAGGTGCGCCGAAGGGCGTGGCTGACGCGACTCCAACCGCTGCCGAACCGCCTCCTCCACGATTTCAGCATCGGCCGCCGTAAGCGCCCCCAATGCACTCAGCCGCTCGCGCAAGCTCTGCCCGGCGCCATCGACAACATCAGCCGTCGCCGCAACCAACTGCTCCTGCGTCACAATCCCGAGCTCCAGCGCCGTCACGCCAAACAACAAATCGCGCTCGGCCGAAGTGACGTCCATCAATAGATAGCCCGGCCATTCTGGCCGGAGGCTTCGCGACACCGAAAAGAAATCACACACACCGAGCCAGAATGGCTCGGCTATATGCTAAAACGCCCGCTGCGCCTGCAAATTGTACTCGAAATCAAACCCCCGGGTCGCCGTCACCGGCGCCACAAAGCCGTTCGTCAGCACCCACCGCCCCAACTGACCCGACACACCCGCCGCCGCGTTCACGATGTCCACCCGGTTCGCCTGGTTCCCAATCACGATCGTCTGCAGCGGCACGGTGCCGCCCGAGGCCTGTGATTGTAACGGCGAGGCAAACCGCCCGGCGCCGGCGGTAACACTTCTGCCAGTGGTGCGCTTCCCAAGGTGTCAACCCACACCTACACGGAGGTCGCTCCCATGCAATCCTGGTTCTCCTGGCTCACCACCGGCGTGCTGCTCGCCCTAGCCGTCCTCGCCGCGCTGCTGCTCATCGGCCTGGCGCGCCTCACCCCCAACTTCATCCGCTGGATCGCCCGCAGCGCGCTCGCCGCCGGACTCCTGTGCTTTGTCTTCAAAATCGTCGCTCATCGAGTGCGAACCAGCTCGTCGAACCAACCATTGCATTAAGATCCCAAGGCGTTTCTCGCGTGCCTCCATTCGCGCCAATTCGCGAGATTAGCGGCCAAAAATCCTCTGTCTTCTTCGCGCCTTTGCGCCTTTGCGTGAGACCTTCTTAAATCCAATGTCCCGCCGTTTGGTACAATTCATTTGCGGCCCAAAGCCCAGAGGAAAATGAAATGACCAAGCCTAGCCGAAACACCCCGCGCAAGCCCGCCACTAAGTTTCCTCACCTGCGCAAGAAGCTCCAGCAGCTCAAGCTACAAGGCAACCGACAGCGAAAGAAGTGATGAAGCCGCCGGCCCGGCCTCGCGCGGTTCTCCAGACCGTCTTGCATTCATCCGTGCCATCCGCGTAATCCCCGGTTAACTTATTTCGGCGCAACGTCACGCTTAAGACCGATCCACCGTCGCTGCATACGCACTCGCCGGCCGGCGTCGTCCCACGTCCAGCGCCACCGTCGTCGCATGCGCCTGCCCGCGCTCGAAGCTCCCCCACCACGCGTCGGCTTCCTCAACCGACCACTGCGTCGCCTCCGCACCGCCCGATGAGTAGCGCGAGTTCCCGCGCCGTTTGCGGCCGCTTGGCCCGCGACTTTTCCAAGCACGCCAGGATCGCACTCTCCAGCGCCGCCGGAATCGCCACGCCGTCGCGCCCGAGACGATATGCAGTCGCCAACGCTTGCGACTTAGCTGCATTTTTCGGCGACGGAATACGGGCAAGTCGTCAGTCACTAGAACTGCGTGTCGCCCAACACCTGATCGTCTCCGGAAGCGATCAGCCGCTGCCAAACATGGTACTGCGTGGGATCGACCGCCCAAGACGTTCCCTTATCGACATAGTCACTGACAAAGTGGACAGAACCATCCACAAAACACAACATCGCGCCGCCGGGATGCGAACTCCGCACGCCTGCTTGAATATTGCCGCTATCGATGCTATCGCACGGCATGCACTCCGCCTTGAGGCGATCGGCGCCCCCTGCGTCCGCTTCAGCACGGGCGCAATTGGTAAGGGTATCTGAACCATCCCGGCAGTCGTTCGGCCCAAGAGCGTTATCAGAGCCAAACGCCCACAGGCTGCTCGCCCCGGGGCCGCCCAGCGCCCAGGCCCCGCGACGATCACTCTCCGTCAGCCCGGCGCGTAGTTCGCCGAGCAGAATGGTTTGGGACGTACCGTCGGTGATGTCCTTGATGGCCACCGCGACGTTTAATCCCATAACGCCGCGAATCCGCGCATCCCGCCATCCGTCGCTGTCCGGGCCAGCGCCGGCAGGTCCCTGCGATCCCATGCCGTTCAGTTGCATGAACGCCAATCCCGCATTGGCGCCGTAGTTTCCTCGCGCCCAGTTGTCGCCTTCGGCCGCGTTGCGGCCAGCGAATTTCGAGGTCAGGTTGTAAGCGTCCGATGGACAAAGCATCGCAGCCAATGTGGCGCCTCGTGCTTCGCGATTCACCGGATCCGAAATCGGAGCCGTTAACGTAAACATCCGATAGAGCGCGCCTTGCTCCATTTGGGGCAAAACGCTAATCGCCCAATTGGCCAGATGCTTCACGCCCGACTCAGGGGCGTTCATTCCGCCCTTTCCCGCCGGGAATTGCACTGCGGGAGGAAACTTTCCGTGGGCATCGTGATAGGTCAGCAGCGCCAACCCCGCCTGGCGGATATTGTTCTGGCAGTTGTTTCGTCGGGCCGCTTCCCGCGCCGCTTGAATCGCAGGCAGCAAAAGCGCCACCAGTACGCCAATAATCGCAATCACGACGAGGAGTTCCACGAGGGTGAACGCTCGTGATCTTCGATGGCGACTCATTTCTTACTCACCTTGATCTCGATGAACTGATTCGCCTCGCTCACGTCTATTTCTAACGGCGTCGTTGTTTCCTTTTGATACTTCGCCGGAACGGCAGTCGTCGGGGTCGGCCCTCCCTTGGGTCCTTTCTTAAACGGCACGACAACCACCTTGTAACGGCCAGGCGCCAAACCATCTCCCGTGCGCCGCGTCGTCACCGCGGCAAACGTCCCATCTGCAACGTTCACCTGCGTCGTTCCCCCTGGCGTCGTCACGGGGCCCGTGGCCACGGTCGCCGGGTTGAACTCGACGCGGAGGCTTTCCGCCTTCACTAAACTGCCGTCGTCGTACGTCACCTTGCCATTTACCGGCAGCAATTTGAACGGCGTCGACGAACCACAGCCGGCTAACAAACAACAGTGAGCAGCCGCCAGCAAGGGCATAAGCTGCTTACGAACTAGCCTCCTCGCGACCGTCATACCGCAAACGCCGGACCGGAAGCCCAAGAAGCGGGCTATAACGAGCAAACCTAATGAAGAATCCTGGCGACACCGATCCCGTAGTGTCGCGATTTCACGGGACTTGTCAAGAATGCGATTGCAGCTTTCACCTGCGACCTCGCTTCTGTACTAACAGGCGATTTCCGGCGCGCTGCTGAAAAATTTGACGAAACGACAAGAAGCCCCTAACATGGCGTCCCTTGTCCAATTTGACGTCAACGATTTGAGTTCGTGCGTTAGGCGTTCCATTCGGTAGCTCTTCCAGTGTTTCCGCCGTATCCCCTTCGGAGATGATCTATGAGAACGTCGATTCAGAAGCTTGCCTTGCCCGCGATTCTTTTTGCCGCTTCGACGTCTACAGCCGGCGCCGTCACTCAACAATCCGCGGCCAACGTCTTCAATGGCCGCCCCTATCTCTATGTCGAGGCCGAAAGCTATAGCTCCCTGAACGACACGGACGACAATGGTTTTAAGGTGGTTAGCAAAGAGTCTCCGATCACCTCTCCCCAGGGGCGAAGCATTCTGCCGGCCACGTCGAACGTTTCAGGAACCGCTCTGCTCAACGACATCGGCGGCTTCACCAGTAATGCCAGCCTGGCCGACACCGCGAACTACGAGGTACGGTTCGTTACCGCGGGGACGTATCAACTCTACACACGGCACACCCTGTTCGATTCGGCCGCGACGCCGGGAAACTTCGGCAACGAAGACTCCATGTATATGTCGCCTGGATTCAATAAGAACGCCTCGACCGACTGGCTTAACTTCCAAGGTTTGGCTTACGACCAGGCAGCTGTGGGCGACCCCAATCCCAACGACGGCATCGACCCGGCCGGCTTCGTGCCGGCAACCAGCGATAGCCATAACAACGGTTGGCTCGCCTTGCGAGATTGGGGCGTCAAGAGCGCCGGCGTGGTGACCAACGACAACAACGCGAACAACGATTTTTGGAACGGGAATTTTTATTGGTACAATCGGCCCTTTTACGAAATCACCAACGACTCCACCGGCGCCTTTGTTGAGGATTTTGGATTCAAGACTCAATTCATCGTCACGCCTGACATGCTGAACCAGACCGTCACCTTCCAGATGGGCGCCCGCGAAGATTACAGCGCCATTGACGGATTCTTGTTCATTAAAGACGACGACCTCAACCTGCTTGACCAATACACACAGCAGCAGGTGGACGCCGTGCTCACGCCAGTCGCCGCCAATAGCGCCGACTTCAATGGCGACGGAAAGGTTGATGGCGCCGATTTTCTAACGCTACAGCGTGGATTCGGCAGCACCGGCGCCGCCCATGCCGACGGCGACGCCAACAATGACGGCGCCGTGAATGCCGCCGACTTGGATATTTTTAAAGCGCAGTTTGGCGGCGGCTCTCCTTTGCAAGCCGTTCCCGAACCCGCCGCCATCTGTCTGGCGTTTGCTGGTTGCATAGCCGGCATCCGGCTTCATCGCCGGAAGGTTGCCAACTAACCATCGCCAGGCGTTCGATCGCGGTTCGCGGACGTGCCGTCGGAGGTTGCCAAATGGTTGGGGGGCGCCTTCGACGGCACGCTGCAATCGTCTGCTACTGCGGCGGCGTTTGGCGCCGCGTTCATCCGCGGTCAATCGCTGCCTCTCCCCTCACCCACGATCCACCGTCGCCGCATACGCGCTCGCCGGCCGGCGTCCGACGTCCAGCGCCACCGTCGTCGCATGCGCCTGTCCGCGCTCGAAGGTCCCCCACCACGCGTCCGCTTCCTCCACTGACCACTGCGTCGCCTCCGCGCATCGCCCGATGAGTAGCGCGAGTTCCCGCGCCGTTTGCGGCCGCTTGGCCCGCGACTTCTCCAAGCACGCCAGGATCGCGCTCTCCAGCGCCGCCGGAATCGCCACGCCGCCGCGCTGCGAAGGCGGCGTCGGCGCCGCCGACACATGTTTCTGGCACAAATCCACCACGCTCTCAGCGTCGAACACCGCCTGGCCCGTTAACAAGAAGTAGCCCACCGCCCCCACCGCGTACAAATCGCTCCGCGCGTCCACCGTGCTCGGCAGTTGAATCGCCTCCGGCGACATATACAGCGGCGTCCCCGTGAGCGACGCCTGCTGCGTCATCCCGGCTTGCAGCTTGTCGTCCAACGCCTTCACCAGCCCAAAGTCCAGTACCTTCACCACGTCCGGCTCGCCGCCGCGGCGGTTCAGCATGATGTTAGCCGGCTTGATGTCGCGGTGTACCAACCCCAGCGAGTGCGCCTCGTACAGCGAGCCGCAAATCTGCAACAGAATATGAATCGCCCGCGGCGCCGGCAGCGGCCCGAACCGCTCGACCAACGACTGCAGGTCGATGCCGTCCAGGTACTCCATCGCGTAGTAAAACACCCCCTGCGGCGTCCGGCCGTAATCGTAAATCGCCACCGTGTTCGGATGGCAAAGTTGGCTCGTGACCTGCACCTCTCGCTCGAACCGCTCGATCGACGCCGGCGTCAGCTTGTCCGGCTCGAGCATCTTGATGGCCGTCGGCCGCCGCAACATCGCGTGCTGTCCCTTGTAGACGACGCCCATGCCGCCCGAGCCGAGCTTCTGCTCCAGCTTGTACTGGCCGATCTGCTCGGCCGCGATCTCCGCCTTCTGCGCCCGCCGGTGCAGCCGCGCCACAAGGATCGTAAACACGAATATTGCCCCCGCGCTGGCCACTAACAACGCGAACAACCCCCAGAACGTTCGTCGCAAGATCGTGAGCGGCCGGAATGCTTCGTCGTAATCAATCTCCGTCGCCAGCCCAATGTCAGCGTCCGGCACCCACCGCCACGCGCCCACCACCGGGACGCCGCGATAATCCCGATACCCGGCCACATCCACCCCCGGCCGCCCCGCGATCGCCTCGGCCGCCATGTGCGTCAGCGGCAAATCGCGCCGCCGCTCCGATGGCCGAAAACCGCGCGTAATGTCGCCGCCAGGGTCGCGCGCCTGCAGCGTCAGGATCGAACTTGATCGCTCGTCATCCGGCAACAACCCAAGCAAAACCAGCTCGTCGTCGAATCGGCTCTTCGAAACGAGCAGACCGTCCTTGTCGAAGGCGTAAGTCTCGCCCGAGTTTCCAAACCGCCCGAGGCTGAGAATGCGGCTGAACTCCTCCTCGGGCTGCATGCGTAACGCCATCGCTCCGACCACCTGAAAGCTCTCATCGCGGATCGGCGCGCAGACAAACATGGTCGGCAGGCCCGTCCGCAGTTCGCCTGATTCATCTTTCAGCAGCAGGCGGCTGCGAAACGGCGCGGAGACGTTCGGCGCGCCGTTCAGCGCCTTCGTCAAAAAGGCGTCGTACTCCGAGCGATTGTTCTGGCCAATCACTTCCGCGTGAGTCGCCGCGACGATTCGCTTGTTCCGATCCACCACGAAAAAGCCGACGTAATCGTGGGCCGACATCATCGGCCCCAGCGCCTTCGCCAGCTTGGCCGTCGCCGCCGCCAGGTCGCTGCCAGCGTCGGCCCCATTCTCTGTCCCCGTGTCTTCCAGCAACGGGTAAACAAGCTGTCGAATCTCACGATTGTTCGCCGCCGACTCGGCGTTCGATCGCTGGACTTCGACCCACGTCTCCAGCATCGCCGTTTCGACGTCCGCCAGCGTGCTGAGCTGGGCGGCAAGCGACTCGCGCATCGTCGATTCAATCTCCCACCGCACCACCAGCCCCAGCAGCGACAGCAGCACCACCGCCAGAATCGGCCACACCCACAGTTGCCGCTTGAAGAACAGCCCAGTGCGCGAAATCGCCCGCCCGGCGCTGGACTTGGCCCACGTCATCCGCACCGCCTGCGGCTCGCCGTTGCGGCTGCTACGAAATCGCTTCAAAAAATTCATGGCGGTGCGGCCAATGGGGACTCAACGAAAATCATGGGGCATCTCGTCAGTATACTTTGCCCGCCCCCTCCACGCTTACAGCGTCCACTGTGGTCAATTCTCCTTCGTTCCATTGCTCTCCTTCGCGACCTTGGCGCCCTTCTGTTCAGCCCTCCCCGCCATCGCCGACTCGTCCACAAGATTTTTGTGGAATTTAGCCGCGCGCTCTGCTACAACGGCCTTACCGTACATGCGTACATATCCCTAGCAAGGAGCGTCCGCCGCTCTGCCTAGAGGGCTAATAATGGCCAAGTATCCGAATTCATTCCGATCAAAATCGATTCCAGCCTTCGATTCCCCGGCGTTTACGAGGTTTTGGAGTTTTGGACTTTTTTCGAAAAAGCCAAAAAGCCATGCATCACAGACGCCGCCAAGCGTGGTTCCGCCTCGTAAAACGCTGAGCCAGGCCGTCAAGCCAGTTTTTTGGCCAGGAGGGTTTTGTACGACGAAAGCGTGTTTTTCCCCACGCTGGTCCAAAATCCAAAATGGCCGGTCGACCGTCCCCGGCCAGACCAAGCCCGCAGCACACATGCAAGCAGCGCTGGGTGGCGCGATTCGGCGCTCCCGTCCTACCAAATGTCCGCGGCGGCTTTCGCTTGCCGCGTCGTTTTTTCGACCAGTTTTCCCAACCGTTCGGCCTACAAAAAACCTGCAAAAAACCTCTTGCTTCCGGCAACCCGCACCGATATAGTATCCAAGCGTACAGTAAAACCCGCGGCGGCCTCCTAGCCCCTCCCGGCTAATCGCCTCGCCGCCTCATTTTTGCTAGAACTAGGAGCCTATTCGCATGGTTGCCGCCGCCCCGTCCAAGAATTCGAGAACCCCCGTGGCCAAGAAGGAAAAAGAAAAAGCCGCCGGCCGCAAGGCCGACAAGGCCGCCGCCAAAAAGTCCCCCGCCGACGCCCTGCTCGAGGCCACGCCCGAGCTGCGGAACACCGTCGCCGCCATCGAAAAGCAGTACGGCGAAGGCTCGATCATGCCGCTCGGGGCCGAGCACGTCCGCCAGATCGAAGGCATTCCCACCGGCAGCCTCTCGGTGGACATCGCCCTCGGCGGACAGGGCATCCCGCGCGGCCGGGTGATCGAAATCTTCGGCCCTGAATCCAGCGGCAAGACGACGCTCGCCCTGCACGTCGTGGCCCAGGCACAAAAGGCGGGTGGCATCGCCGCGTTCATCGACGCGGAGCACGCCCTCGACCCCAGTTGGGCCAAGAAGCTCGGCGTCGATCTCGAAACGTTGCTCGTCAGCCAGCCGAGTTGCGGCGAAGAGGCGATGCACATCACCGAGATGCTCATCAAAAGCAATGCGGTCGATGTAATTATCGTCGACTCGGTCGCCGCGCTCGTCCCAAGGAAAGAGCTCGAAGGCGAGATCGGCGATTCGCATGTCGGGCTCCAAGCCCGGCTCATGAGCCAGTCGCTCCGCAAGCTGACCGGCGCCATCTCCAAGTCCAAGACTTCGGTGATCTTCATCAACCAGATCCGCGAGAAGATCGGCGTCATGTTCGGCAGCCCCGAGACCACTCCCGGCGGCCGAGCGCTAAAGTTCTACTGCTCCTGCCGCATCGATGTCCGTCGCATTGGTCAACTCAAGGAAGGCGAAGAGGTCGTCGGTCAGCGCGTCCGCGCGAAGATCGTGAAGAACAAGGTGGCGCCGCCGTTCCGTGTCGCCGAGTTCGACATGATGCACAACAATGGCATCAGTTACGAAGGCGACATCCTCGACCTCGGCATGGAAGCGAAGATCGTCGCCCGCACAGGCGCCTGGTTCCGCTACGGCGACATGCAGCTCGGCCAAGGCAAGGAGAAGGCCCGCGAGTTCCTCAAAGAGAACCCGCAGATCACTGAGGAGATCAAGCAAAAGATCATGGAAGCCGGCGGCCACGCCGAAGCCAAAGTCAACGCCTCCGGCCCCGCGGCGGACAGCAGCGACAACGAAACCGAAGAAGAAGACTTCGAATCGCCAAACCAGGTCATTCAGCCCCGCCGCTCGCGGCGGGATTTTCCGCGGAGGGCGCAAGCCCTCCGTTTTCGTTTCCACCCTCCAAACGCCAGCACCGGCCAAACGCCTATACTTCGCCAAAGAACCCGCACGACGTAGCAACCGCCGCGAATCGCCGCTTAGAATCGAGACATCGGAATTTCTCCGATGCGATTGCTTGAGGAGCCGTTGGGCTATGAGGCCGCTGATTGCATTCCGTTGGTGCGTGGTCACGTTCACCTTGGTGCTTCCGCTCGGCCGCCCCGCGACGGCGAACGCGGAGGAGGCAAAGGGTCAGGTCGTCCGCACGGTCGCCAAGGTGGTCGTCCACGAGGCGAAGGACCACCGCTTCCGCCGTTGGCTTCGCGAGCGGGTCTGGAGCGAGAAAGACGAAGCCCGCTACGGACTGCAGCTCGACGAAGGCTGGCAGCATGTCGCCAGTAAATCGCCCACTTTGCCGCTGGTCGTGATCATCCACGGCTACAACTCCACGCCGGCTCGCAATGCCGCCGTCATGGAGCCCGTCCGCGCCGCCGGCTATCCCACCGCCGCCTTCGCCTATCCGAACGACTGGGACATCGCCGACTCCGCCGCCCTCATGTCGCGGCAGTTCAAGCAGTTCGCCAAGGATCATCCGGACCAGAAAATCGCCCTGGTCACGCATTCCATGGGCGGCCTAGTCGCCCGGGCCGTC
>JAICUM010000453.1 GCA_025935855.1 Pirellulales bacterium
CCGCCCCATTTGGCCGCCCCGTCCGCAGCCCCAGCCCGCGGCAAGTTACAAAATCGAATCCCTCGAAGTGAACGCCAGCCTCAAAGACTCCACCGCCCGCGTGCAAGTCTCGCAAACCTTCAAAAACACCGGCAGCGGCCAAATCGAAGCCTGCTTCGTCTTTCCCCTTCCCTACGACGGCGCCATCGACCAGCTCACGCTTTTGGTAAACGGCAAAGAACACGCCGCCAAACTCCTCTCCAAGGGAGAAGCCCGCAAGCGTTACGAAGAGATCGTCCGCACCAGCCGCGACCCCGCCTTGCTCGAATGGGTCGGCACCGGCATGTTTCAGACTAGCGTCTTCCCCATCCCAGCCGGCGAGACGCGCACCGTCAGCCTCCGCTACATCCAGCTTTGCCGCAAGGATAACGGCCTCACCGATTTCCTCTTCCCGCTGAGCACCGCACGCTACACCGACGCCCCGCTGGACAAACTCACGATCCGCATCGCCGTCGAAAGCTCCACCGACATCAAAAATATTTATTCGCCTTCGCACGACGTCGAGATCAAGCGTCCCGACGATCGCCATGCCGAGGTCAAGCTCACCGCCAAGCACACGATTCCCGCCGAAGACTTTCGCCTCTTCTACGACGCCGAATGCGGTAAGCTTGGCGCGAGCCTGCTCAGCTTTCGTCCCGAAAAAGACGAGGACGGATATTTCCTGCTCCTCGCCACGCCGCGCATCAAGGGATCAAAAAACAAGAAATCCGGCGACTCCGAGCATGAATCCGAAGACGCCTCCAAAACTGTCATTTTCGTCCTCGATCGCTCCGGCAGCATGAGCGGCGAAAAAATGGACCAAGCTAAGGAAGCCGCGAAGTTCGTCCTGAACAATCTGCACGAGGGCGACACGTTCAACCTTATCGCCTACGACAGCGAGATCGAAACCTTCCGCCCGGAGCTCGAAAGGTTCACCGACGAAACGCGCTCCGCCGCCACCGGCTTCGTCAACGGCCTGTACGCCGGCGGTAGTACGAACATCGACGGCGCCCTCCGCCGCGCCCTCGACATGCTTAAGGACTCTAAGCGCCCGGCGTACGTCATCTTTCTCACCGACGGCCTTCCCACTGTCGGCGAAACGCACGAATCGGCCATCGCCAGGCACGCCGCCGAAGCCAACGACGTCCGCGCACGCCTCTTCACCTTCGGCGTCGGCTACGACGTGAACAGCCGGCTGCTCGACAAGCTCTCGCACGAAAACCACGGCCAAAGCGAGTACGTTCGCCCAAACGAAAACATCGAGGACGCTGTCAGCAAACTTTACCGCCGCATCGGCGCCCCGGTGATGACCGACGTCGAGATCGCCATTGATGTCGAAAAGGCGAAGGAAACCGACGGGCCGATCGTCAGCCGCGTGTATCCCAAGGGCTCCTTCGACCTGTTCGCCGGCGACCAGGCGGTTATCGTCGGCCGTTACCACACTCCGGGCGACGCGAAAATCAAACTCACCGGCAAAGTGGCCGGCAAAAAGCAGTCCTTCGACTTCCCCGCGAAGCTCGTCAAGAAAAGCGACGACGACACCAACGCCTTCGTTGCCAAACTCTGGGCCACCCGCCGCGTCGGCGAAATCATCGACGAGCTCGATCTCAAAGGCAAAAACGATGAGCTGATCAAAGAACTCGTCGAGCTGGCCACAAAGCACGGCATCCTCACGCCTTACACATCCTTCCTCGCCGACGATGCCGCGCCGCGAACAGAACACGCCGCCCAGAATGCCACCACACTTCGACTTAATACGCTCAGCGAAGCCGAAGGCCAATACGGCTTCCGCCAGCGAGAGCTCAAAGGCGCCTACCAACAAGCTAACCGCGCCGCAGGAATGGGCGGAGCCGGCGGCGATGGCGGTTTCTTCGGCGCCCAACCAGCGTCGGCGTCGGCCGCTTCAGCGGCCAGTGCGGACCGTGCCAAACGCTACGCCGCCACCAACGGCCGCGGCGTCACCTACTACGACGCCAAAGCCGACCGCGAAGTCCTCGCCGACAATGTGATCTCCGTCGGCCGCAAAACCTTCTTCCGCCACGGCGACCGCTGGGTCGATTCCACCGTCACCGCCGACGAAGAAAAGTCGGCTAAAAAAATCGAACTCTACAGCGAGGAGTATTTCGATCTCGTAAACCAACACGGCAAACTCGCCGCCCAGTACCTCGCCCTCGAAGGCCCCGTCACGCTGAAACTCGACGGCAAAGTTTATGCCTGGTGAATTGTCTTCAAGAAGAAGCACTCGCCGCGAATAAAGCGAATCGCGAAATTGGCTTCCTCGTTTCTCGAAATCAGCGTCGTGCGTAATTTGATTCGCGCCTATTCGCTGGGATTCGCGGCAAAAAACGAATCACTCGGCGGCCGCTATCGCTCCATCGCTCGCAAGAACTCCTCGAACAGATAGTGGCTATCATGCGGCCCCGCCGAGGCCTCGGGATGATACTGCACGCTGAACGCCGGCAGCTCGCGGTGCCGCACGCCCTCGATCGTCCCGTCGTTGAGGCTGCGATGCGTCACCTCCAGCGCCGCTGGCAGGGACTTCTCGTCCACCGCGAACCCATGATTCTGGCTCGTGATTTCCACCAACCCAGTTTCCAACCGCTGCACCGGATGATTCGCCCCGCGATGTCCAAACTTCAGCTTGAACGTCTTCGCCCCGCACGCCAGCGATAGCAGTTGGTGCCCCAGGCAAATCCCAAACACCGGCTTCTTCCCCAGGACGCCGCGGATGGTGTGAATCGCATACTCAAGCGGCTCCGGATCTCCCGGCCCGTTCGACAAGAACACCCCATCCGGTTCCGCCGCGAGCACGTCCTCCGCCGTAGCCGTTCCCGGCAGCACCGTCACCTTGCACCCCCCGCCAAACAAATGCCGAGGGATATTCCACTTCATGCCGTAGTCCAAGGCGACGACATGCGGACCGTTTGAGTTGTCCTTACCGTTCCGTTGATTACTGGCCTCTGGCCCCTGCCCCCTGGCCCCTGCCAAATGCGTCCATTCGCTCACCGGCTCGACCCACTCCCGCGTCCCCTCCGGCACGACCTCCCGCATCAAATCTCGCCCCACCAGCCCAGGACTCGCCTGCGCCTTCCTCACGAGGCTCGCATCATCCAAGTCCACCGTCGATAGCACCCCCTTCATCGCCCCGCGCGACCGCAGCCGCCGCACGAGCGCCCGGGTGTCGATCGATTCAATCGCCACCACGCCCCAGTGCTGCAAATACTCGCTCAGCGACCCCTCGGACCGAAAATTACTCTGGGTCCGGCTATGCTCGCGCACGACGAAACCCGCTAAATGCGGCCGCGAGCTCTCCACGTCCCCCGCGTTCACCCCGTAGTTGCCAATCTGCGGATACGTCATCGTCACGATCTGCCCGCGATAGCTGGGATCGGTGAGAATCTCCTGATACCCCGTCATCGAGGTATTAAAGCACACCTCTCCGTCCACCTCGCCCGGCGCCCCAATCGACACGCCGGGAAACAGGGTTCCATCTTCCAGAGCAAGCTTTGCAGGCGTCGTCATCAGTTGGGGAGTGAAGGGGTGAGGGGTGAAAGGTGAGGGGCGAAGTGGAGTCGTGCTTCAAGACGGACAAAGGCGCCCCAATCGCTTGCGGTTTAGCCGCATGTCGGCCCCGCGCCAAACATAAACGCAAGTCGCCCACCGCGCGGTCCTAACGATTAATCCGAAGACACGCGCCGCCAGCACAAGTTCACAAGCGAAAACTGGCGCGCTACTCGCGCGACCGCGTGAACAAGGGCGGAGCGTCGCGACGATACGTCACTCCAGGCTGTGGGTCTCCGGTCTTCCGATGCGTTTCAAGCGTGCAAGGAAGCCCGGTCAGCCTAAGTATAAAGGGCCCCTGCTTCGGCGAGCAGGGGCCCTTGTTTTTTACCCCCGTAGCCGCGGTTTTTAACCGCCGCATCATCCATGCTCGTCGTGCTAAACGGTTTTCGCTTGCTACAATGCTCCTTGGAGGACCCATCCATGCTCGATTACGCCGAACTTTTCTCCGCCGCAAGCCAACTTCCGATCGACCAGCGGATGCAGCTCATCGACGACCTGACAGAGACGCTGCCACAGCATCCCAGCGGCCTATCGCCCGAATGGATTGAGGAGATTAACCGCCGTTCCGCCGAAATCGATGCAGGTACAGCCGAGCTTGTCCTTCATTTTTGCGCACTCGGGAGCGACCGTGAAGGCCGCAGCCGAAGAAACCG
>JAICUM010000372.1 GCA_025935855.1 Pirellulales bacterium
GCTCCGCATGGCCCAAAACATCCCGCCGCGCGAACCGGTCGAGTTCCGAGTCCGCTGCGACGCCGCCACGGCCAAATTGCTCCAGCCGATGCAGCCCTACTTCACCCAAATGGCCCGCGCAAACGCCACCGCCTGGGGCGAAGGCGTCACTCCACCGGATGTCGCCGCCAGCAGTCAGGTCACCGGCTCCCACGGCCCCATCGAAGTCCACGTAGACGTCAGCCGCTTCATCGACGTCGGCGCCGAAAAAGCGCGCCTCGCCAAAGAGCTCGACCAGAAGCGCGGCTTCATCAAATCCCTCGAAGCCAAGCTCGCCAACGAAAATTTTGTCAGCCGCGCCCCGGCCGAAGTCGTCCAGCAACAGCGCGACAAGCTCGCCGAAACCCAAAGCCAGATCGACTCCATCGCCGCCGCCCTAAAAAAACTCGGCGCCTAACCCCCGGATCGCCCATATAGCCCGGCCATCCTGGCCGGACGCATACATAGCCCGGCCATCCTGGCCGGAGCACCCCGCCCCTTACGGCTTCCCCCACAAAAACCCTGTTGCCCGCCGCCCACCACGGCTTATCCTAAAAGAACTTCGCCCCCTTGCCTCATCACTCGGCGAACAGCCCCCATCGGGCGTCTTTTCCCAACCCGTTCACTAGTTCCCGCGGTCCTCTGCCATGCGTTTCCATCGATCCATTCCGCTGCTCGCCCTCGCCGCCCTGGCCCTCGCCTGCACGCCAGCCCATAGCCTCCGCGCCGAAACCCGCACCTGGACCGACAACACCGGCAAATACAAGATCGAAGCCGACTTCGAAAAAATCGAAGACGGCCAGGTCCACCTCCAGCGGACCGACGGCAAAAAGCTCAGCCTCCCGCTCGCCAAGCTCTCCAAGGACGACCAGTCCTACCTCAAGGACCTCATGAAGCGCCGCCGCGCCGGCCAAGCAGAGCCCGCCAACCCCTTCGGTGACCAGCCGCAAGTTCCCGCCGCGCTTCCCAAGGAGGCTCGCGCCGCCATTGCTTCCGCCCGCCGCATGGCCGCCGGCGGCGATGACGAGCCTAAATACAACGTCGGCGATCAGGTCGAAATCAAAGACGGCTTCCAATGGCAAAAGGGCGAGGTCGTCGGCTTCGACAAAAACGGCTGGACCGCCTACGTCAAACTCGAAGGCGGCAAAATGTCAGACGTTCACATCGCCCCCTTCAACATCCGCCCATATGACCCCACCCTCGGCGCCCTCGCCGGCGTCGAAAAAGACGACCTCGCCCGCGTCGATCTCACGCGCATTCGCCGCATCGTCCCGCTCGGCGGAGAAACCGCCGCTTTCAGGCCCGATCCTGCCGCCGCCCCCGCCCCGTCGTTCGACCCGCGCCCCATCGGCCTCAACCCCAAGACGAACTTCTTCGAGCGCGTCGTCGGCGTCTCCTTCGCCAAGGGCGGCGGCGTCGCCGTCCTCGGCCGCAGCGACGTCCGCGGTGAGAGCCTCTCCCAAGTCGAAATCTGCGATCTCAAATCCGGCGACATCAAAGGCATGCTCCGCGGCCCGCGCGGCCTGAAGATGCTCGCCGTGTCCCCCTCGGGCCAACAGCTCATCACCATCAGCGAGCCGGAAACCTTTGTCTCCGGTCCGCTGCAACTCTGGACCATCGATTCCAACGAGTTGAAGCACGTCAAAAGCTGGCAGGTCTCCTCCGGCCAGCGCGGCCAGCAGCTCCAGTGGATCGGCTGGATCGATGACCAGCGCGTGATGACAGTCGATCGCAACAGCGCCACCGTTTGGTCCATCGACGGCCCTAAGGGACTCTACCAGGTCACCGGCGAGGGCATGAAATCCCCCGCCTTCAGCCCCGGCGGCAAGCAATTCGCCATCGGCACGATCGACGGCATCTCCGTACACGACGTCGCCAGCGGCACTCTACTCGCCAAGATTCCCCTGGAGCACAGCTTCGGCCGCTACGTGGCCTTCAGCCCGTCCGGCAAGTTCCTTGCCGCCACCGGCTCGCAAACCGTCGACGTGTTCGACCTCGCCACCGGCAAGAAAACCACCGTCGCCTACGCCGCCTCCGCAGGTTCCGACAAAGGCCTCTGCTGGCTCGACGAGGAGCACGTCCTGGTCGGCGGCTCCGACCTCATCCACCTCCCCAGCCAGATGACAGTGTGGAGCTACCAGCACAACGCCGAGAGCATCGCCCAAATCGCCGGCCGCGTCTGGTACGCCTTCGCCTCCGGCCCCGCGAACCAAACGATGGCCCTGCTCCCCTTCAAGCTGCCGCATGGCGCCGTGAAGCCGGTCTCTGAAAAGGATCTGGTTTTGCGCCCCGGCGACGTGATCGCGGTGGAAGCGGAGCAGACCGTCGATCTCACGCGCCCCCAGCAAGACGGACGCCCGGCAGAATCAACCAAGGACCAGTTGACCAAGGCGCTCACCGACGCCGGCTTCAAGGTTGTCGAGAACTCCAACAAGAAGCTGATCGGCCGCAAGGGAACGGGCGAGAACAAGGAGATCAACTATCGCCGCTTCGGCGCGCCCTTCGGCCAAACGGAGAAGACGAGCTACTCCCAGCGGCTGTACGAGTTGGAGCTGACCGTGGACGGCCAAACCGTCTGGCGCCGCCAACGCGTGATGGACGCCCCGTTCCATTTGCAGCTCAAAGAAGGCGAGTCCGTCGATCAGGCCCTCGAACGAGTCCTAACCGCCGATACCGGCTTCTTCCGCTCAACCGTCCCCTCCCGCGTGCTCCCCACGGAACTCGAAAAGGCCCGCACCTCCAAACTCTCCATCAACGGCATCGAGTAGCGAACGTACCAGCGGCTTCCAGCCGCCGCTCGCGGCTTAGCGCCGTAGCGGCGGTTTTCAACCGCCGTGTGGCAGACGTGCGCGTGCCACTAAAAACTCGTCCAACGGTCCGCAGCACTATCCCCCAGCCGCAACGCGGCGACGGTCAATAGCCAGCGGCGCCAGCCCCTGGTCTACGTCTTCACCCAGCATCCGAAGCCCCAACGGGGCGAAAGTGCCGTCGCTAAACGCCACCGTCCCCAGCGCGCGTCAACGCCAAACATTAGCCGCGCAAAAATCATTCCACTTTTTAGTAGAAATTGGGCCACCACATCAGCGATAATGTCCGTTCGTTCACCAAGCCAACATTGCGTGCCGGCTCCTCCACGTAGCCGCTGAACCCAATGATCATCTTCCTAAACCAACCCGAAGCAGCCGCGGAGCTACGCTCCGCGCGAGCAGCTCTATCGCAGCCTCATTCACCCGCAGCGATGTCCCTTTCGTCCCCATCGCAAGGCAAGCCGCTTCCACAAGCCCACAATCGCAACCAGAGATCCCTCAGCCACTTACACGGCGCCGCCCCATTACCCTGTCCCAATCATCCCCGCCGCCCATCCCAAAATCCACAACGCCTAACCTCTTCGCCCACAAGGCGCTGCTGCGAATCCACAAGACTTTTGGGACGGCGCCCCCCCATTTCCATCTCGGACAGCCATCCCGAAAAGGACAAAATCCGCTCACAACAAACAAACGTACCGCTGGACGCTCGCGTCCTCTCGGCCGGCGCCCTGACAACTCCGGCAAGACTGCCCCACCAACAGCGAATAAACGCGCAACGAACATTCGCCCCGCCTCACTGGAGCGCAATCCACCACCTTATGCGAGCGTCCCGCCGAGAGGTTACAATGCCCTTCAGCGGCAACTGCCGCAAGGATTCTCTATGAACGCCCTCTTCCTCATCGCGGCGGTCGTTGGCATCACCGCCATGGTCTGCCAATTCCTGCTAAGCGTCATCGGCCTCGGCCACGACCTCGGCGATGGCGTCGGCGACTCCGCCGATCTTCCCACAGCCTTCCACGGCGACTTTCATGGCGGCTTCCACGGCGACGCCCTTCACACCCACGCGGCCGGCGCCGAGCATCAAGGCTCAGACGCCGATTGGGACGACGACGCTCATGCCCACCAC
The DNA here is from genome assembly GCA_025935855.1 of Pirellulales bacterium. Lineage (GTDB taxonomy): Bacteria > Planctomycetota > Planctomycetia > Pirellulales > Lacipirellulaceae > Lacipirellula. The sequence continues at coordinate 3,952 of JAICUM010000372.1, forward strand.
GCCAACGCCAATTGGCTGTTCGGCGTGATCTCGTTCCGAACGCTCGTCGCCGCCACCGCCATTTTCGGCGTCGCCGGAAAAGCCGCGCTCAGCGCCGGATTGAACCCCACGCGGTCGCTAGGTCTCGCCTTGTTGGCCGGCGCCGCGGCGCTGTACGGCATGTTCTGGTTGATGAAAAGCGTCGCCCAGCTCAGCTCCTCCGGCAACGAGCGAATTCGCAACGCCGTCGGACGCTGCGGAACCGTGTACATCCCCATCCCTGCCGCCGGCCAGGGAGCAGGCAAAGTGCAGTTATCGATGCAAAATCGCATCGTCGAACTCCAGGCCGTGACCGACGAGGACTATCGCCTGAAGACCGGCGAGACCGTCGAGGTCGTCGCCCTGACCAGCAGCGACTGCGTCCAAGTGCGCCGCGTGCGAGAGCCCGCCGCAGCCATAACAACTCAACCATCATCACAACCGTTACCGTCATAACGACGGCAAACTATTCACGAGGCCACGACCATGACCCTTGCCGCCAATCTGCTCAACCTTGAAGGGCCGACGTTCTGGATGGCACTACTCGCCGCCATCGTCGCGATGGTGTTCTTCTCGACCATCATCCTCCTCAAGAACAACTACAAACGCTGCTCCAGCAACCAGGTCCTCGTGATCTTCGGCAAGACCTCGCACGGGCAGGCCGCCAAGACCATCCACGGCGGCGCCGCGTTCGTCATACCGCTCATCCAGGATTACCGCTATCTCAGCCTGGAGCCCATCCAGATCGAGATTCCGCTGCGCGGCGCCCTGTCCATCGAAAACATCCGCGTCAACGTGCCCAGCGTCTTCACCGTCGCCGTCGGCACGCAGCCGGACGTGATGACCAACGCCGCCATTCGACTGCTCGACCTCTCGACGCAGGACATTCGCAAGCAAGCCGAGGAAATCATCTTCGGCCAGCTTCGTCAGGTCATCGCCTCGATGCGAATCGAGGACATCAACCGCGATCGCGATACGTTTCTGCAGCACATTCAGAACTCGGTCGAGCCGGAACTGAAGAAAATCGGCCTGGTGCTGATCAACGTCAACATCACCGACATCACCGAC
>JAICUM010000720.1 GCA_025935855.1 Pirellulales bacterium
CACAGTTCGCCAGCTTGGACGCGGAGGCGATTTCCGCTATGAACCGGACGAAGGTCATAGTTCGCTACGGGATTGGCGTCGATAACGTCGATCTCGAGGCCGCGCGGAGCCGAAACATTCCGGTGTGTAACGTGCCGGACTATTGCATTGACGAAGTCGCCGATCACACGCTGGCATTTATTCTGGCGGCCACGCGCCGGGTGGTTGAAAATGCCAACCACGTCCGCGACGGCCTCTGGGGCCTTCCCGTCCCGGTGGACGCGATGCGGTGCCTTAAAACGCTTACGGTCGGCGTGATTGGCTTCGGGCGTATTGGACGCGAAGTCGCCGCCCGGCTGGCACCCTTTAAATGCCAAATTGTCGTACACGATCCGGGCGTTTCAAGGCAGGCCATTGAAGAGGGTGGCTACGAAGCCGCCACGTTGGAAGGGTTGATCGTCAACAGTGACGTCGTCACGGTTCACTGCCCGGCGACACCCGCGACGCGGCATTTAATCAACGGCGACATCATCGACGCGATGAAGCCAGGAACGATCCTGATCAACATTGCCCGCGGCAACGTCGTGTGCAGCGAAAGCTTGGTTCGCGGGCTTCAGAGCGGCAAAATCGGCTTCGCAGCCCTCGATGTCTTCGACCCAGAGCCGCCTGCCGCCGACCATCCGATTCGAAAAATGCCCAATGTCATCCTGCACAGTCACATTGCCTCGGCCAGCGCCGATGCCGTGTTGAAACTGCGTCATGACGCGGCGTCGCTGGTCGCGTTGGCGGCCGAGGGCCGGCCGCTGCAAAACGTCGTAAACGGCGTGCATCAATCGTCGCGGCGGGAAGTCGCGGCGCGCTAGCGAAACCTTATGCTGTGGTCTGAGGAGCTAGGATCAAAATGGCGAGCGTACGCTCCGGCTTGAACGTTTCGATCGAGCAGCTTAAGGATTTTTGCGAACAGATCTTGGTCGGTCTGGGCGTGAGCGAGCAAGACGCTCGCACGACGAGCGATGTGCTCGTCCAGAGCGAAGCCTGGGGCATTGCGACGCACGGCGTCAAGCTCTTGCGCGGCTACGCACGCCGCCTTCGTGACGGCGGATTGCGCAGCAACGCCAGTCCGAGCGTGGATAAGGAAGGCCTCGGCTGGGCTGTCATCGACGGGCATTCGGCGCTCGGCCAAGTCACGACGAAGATGGCCATGGAGACAGCCATGGCCAAAGCACATCGCTGCGGGACAGGCTTTGTAACCATTCGCAATAGCTGCCATTTTGGGGCAGCCGGCTATTACGCATGGCTGGCGGCACGGCACGGGATGTTCGGTATGGCCATGGCTAACGACGTTCCCAGCGTCGCCGCGCCGGGATCAAAAGGCGCCATTCTCGGAAGCAATCCGATTGCGTATTCCATTCCCATCGGCAACCGCGATCCCATTCTGCTCGACATGTCGATTGCCACGGTGGCTGGGGGCAAAGTCATGGCCCGAGTAAATCGAAGCGAACCCATTCCGGCCGGCTGGCTGGTTGATTCCGAGGGCCGGCCCACGCAGCGCGGCGAGTTGTACCCCCACAGCGCTTCGCTGGCGCCGATGGGGGGGCACAAAGGCTACGGCATCGGACTGCTGATCGAGATCCTATCAGGCGTACTTTCCGGCGCCGCGTTTACGACCGGCGTCGGAAGCTGGCTGCACGGCGATCGGTCGGTCCCTACTAACCATGGCGCCGCCGTCATGGCGATCGACCTCGCCGCCATGATGGACCCGGCCGAGTTCGCCGCTCGCATGGAAACGCTGCAGCGCGAGATCCACGAGGCGCCTACCGCCGACGGATCGCCGCCGCTGATGCTGCCCGGAGAGATGGAGTGGAGAAACTTCCATCGAGCGAAATCGCAAGGCCTCGAACTGCTCGAGGACGTCGTCGCCTCGCTAGAAGAAACGGCCGACGAGTGCGGCCAATCCTCGCTGATGTCAACTCTAAACTAATGCGACTGCCATGAAGATTGTTCGTTTCGCGGATCGCCAGGGCCAAACCGGTTTCGCCCGGCTCCATGACGGCGGCCGAACGACGCGCGTCGAGGGCGATTTGTTCGGCGCCTATCAAGATACCGGACAAGACGTCACGGTC
>JAICUM010000222.1 GCA_025935855.1 Pirellulales bacterium
AACTGGGATTACCGCTACTGCTGGCTGCGCGACGCGACGTTCACGTTGTATGCCATGCTCATGAGCGGCTACACGGCCGAGGCGATGGCGTTTCGCGATTGGCTGTTGCGGGCTGTCGCCGGCGATCCGGCCGGCTTGCAGATTATGTACGGGCTGATGGGCGAGCGGCGGCTTACGGAGTATACGGTCGATTGGCTGGAAGGATATGAGCAATCGAAACCTGTTCACATTGGCAACGCTGCCTCCAGCCAATTTCAGCTCGACGTATATGGGGAAGTCATCGATATGCTGCACGTGTGTCGGAAGCAGCAATTGAAAGGCGACGGAGCAGCTTGGCAGTTCGAGAAAGCGCTGCTGAAATTCCTTGAGGAAGCGTGGAAACGTCCAGACGAGGGAATTTGGGAAGTGCGCGGGCCGCGGCGGCATTTTACACACTCCAAGATGATGGCGTGGGTGGCCTTTGATCGCGCGATCAAAACCGTCGAGTGCTATGGGCTGAGAGGGCCAGTTGAGGACTGGCGGCGAACGCGCGACGCGATTCATGCTGAGGTGTGCCAGCGCGGCTTCAACCCCAAGGTCGGCGCCTTCACGCAGTTCTTCGACGGCGACGCGCTGGACGCGAGCTTGCTGATGATGCCGCAGGTCGGCTTTCTGCCGCCGACCGATCCACGAGTGAAGGGAACGATCGAGGCGATCGCGAAGAACCTGACGCGTAACGGGTTCGTTGACCGGTACGCCACGCAGCACGGCGTCGATGGACTGCCGCCGGGCGAGGCTTCGTTCCTGCCGTGTTCGTTTTGGATGGCGGACAACTTGGCGCTTGAGGGCCGGCGCGACGAAGCGGAAGAAATGTTCGAGCGGCTGCTCAGCGTGCGGAATGAGTTGGGGCTACTGTCGGAAGAGTACTGCCCCGAGCAGAAGCGGCTGGTCGGCAATTTCCCGCAGGCGTTTTCGCACGTGGGGCTGGTCAACACTGCCCACAATCTCGCGTCGGTCGAAGGCCCCGCAGAGCATCGCGCGAAAAGCTAGGTAGCGGCGGCTTCTAGCCGCCAGCGCAATAGATCCTTCTCATGGCGGCTACGAATCCGCCGCTACGCGCAGGAGTTACACGTTTTTGCGAATGAGACGGCTTTCAACGCTGCTTCGTTGTTGTTGAAAAATGCGCCGGCGCCTATGCTCGAAATTGGGACGAGAAACTTCTCAATGGAGGCGGAACATTGTCGCATTGGTTCGTAGGTCGGCGCCTGCTCTGGCTGGCGGCGGCTCTAGTTTGTTGCTGTCCGAAGGCCCTTCACGCACAGCGCGTGCTGGGGCTGGATATCTCCGCGTGGCAGGGGAACATCTCGCAGACGACGTGGAACAACATCAAGAACGTCGAGAACCGTGGCTTCGTCGTCCTGCGCTCCAGCCGCGGTGGAACCACCGGCTATTACGATCAGAATGATTCGGCCAACAACAACAATCGCAACACGCTGTCGCAGCGTTACGACGATCCCTATTTCGTTCAGAACGTAAACCGGGCGACGGCGGCCGGGATGTTCGTCGGCTCATACCACTTCACGCGGCCGGATATTATCGCCACGACCAAGAACGCCGGCGGCATTGCCAACACGGGCACCGACGAGGCCGATCATTTCATCCAGATGGCCGGAGCATTCATGCGGCCGGGGTATCTCGTGCCGATGCACGATTTCGAGGCGGGTGATGGCATCCGCAACGACGTGGACATGACGCAGTTCGCGCTCGACTTTTCGAACCGCATTTATGAGGTGATGGGCATTCGGCCGGGAATTTACACGAACGGAAATTACGCGCAGAACATTCTCGCCGGCGGCATGAGCGCTCAGCGGGCCGAGCTCGCGCAGCCAAATCCGAACGCGCCGTCGATGGCGGCGCCCGATTACACGGCGCTGTGGAGCGCTCGGTGGCCGAATCAAAGCAATCCCAACGCGATTGACGTCCAGAACAGTTCGCCAAAAGCCAGCATTCCCAGCATTTACGGTCCGTTTGACGATTACGGCAATCCTGAGCCGTGGGTGTTCTGGCAGTACGCGAGCACCGGGCGGTTGCAAAGCTTTAACAACGGCGGCAGCAACCTGGATATGGACGTCTCGCAGGGCGACATCGAGTCCCTGAAGGATTCGCTCGTGCCGGCCCTGTGGATGAACAACAGCAACGGCGATTGGGCGACGCTGTCAAACTGGAACAGCGGCCAGCCGGCGATGGTGCCGGCGACGGGGCCGGGGCAGGTTCAGCCCGTGGGAACGCAAACGCTCCCAACGCCGCGACTGCCAGGCGCCGCCGGCAGCGGGCCGACTTCCGGCCAGTACGACGCGGTCATTCTGGAGCGGCCCAACGCGAACATCACTACGACGATTTCGACCGGCGCGTTCAACATTCGCAAACTGTACATGCGGGAGGCGCTAGAGATCACTGGTGGATCGCTCACGATCAACTACAACCCGAACTACGTTTCCGATACAGCGACGTATCCGAACGCGCTGCGCTCCGGTCCGATCTCGGCGCAGTTTTCCGGCCCGGTGACGATGACCGGCGGCAGCTTGAGCGTTCACACGCTGCAGGTGGACGCCAACAAGACGTTCACGCTCGGCGGCGGAACGTTCACGCTGAACACGCTGAATCTCATGCCGCTCGGCGCCACGCCGGCCAAGCTGGTGGTGAGCGGCGACGTGACGATCAATCCGCTCAGCGGGGCCGCGGCGGTCATTCAGAAGGGCGCTGGCAGCGGCAACACGCCGCTGCTGGATCTCGGCGGCGGCACGCGGCGGCTGACGGTCGGCGATGGCGCGGCGGCAACCGATTTAACGATCAGCATTCCGCTCACCGGCGGCGGGCTGACGAAGGCCGGCGCCGGAAGCCTTGCGCTCACCAACGCGAACAGCTACACCGGAAACACAACGGTCGAGGCCGGCAAGCTGAGCCTGAGCTTTCCGAGCCTCCCGAATGGCGCGGACGTCTCCATCGCAACCGGCGCCACGCTGGATTTGAGCTTTGCCACGAGCGACGTCGTTCACGCCTTGTTCTTAAATGGCGTCTCGCAGCCGGCCGGCATGTGGGGCGCGGTTGGATCGGGCGCGCAGTTCACATCGCCGCTAATCACTGGCACGGGTGTGCTGCAAGTGAGCGCGTTCGTCGGCACGCCGCTGGGCGGCGACTTCAACGCGGACGGCCAGGTAAATGGCGCCGACTTGGCCGTCTGGCAAACGAATCTCGGACTCACCGGCGCGATGCAGTCGCAAGGCGACGCGAACGGCGACGGCATGGTCGATAGCGCCGATTTTCTTCTCTGGCAAAGCCAGTTGGGGCAGTTGCCCTTCGCCGCCGCTGCGGCGAGCGCTGTGCCAGAGCCCGCCTCCATGGCATTACTGATCTTGGCGTCGATGGCGCTTCGTCGCTTCGCGGCGTCCTCCCGCCGTTAGCCGCGGCGCCCCTTTATCCGGAGCTTGCGCAGGGCAATCGCGTTTTTGCGAAAACTCCTTCCCCATCAGGGGTTACGGCGCGCCAGATCGTTGTTCGTTCATGGTTCGGCCCCTATACTTGAAACAGGGTCGAAGGCCCGCAGCTCTTCGGGTCGGAACAGACGGTTTGGGAGGCTGAGTGTTGTCTGATTTTTCACGCCTGGCGTGCGCGATAGCGGCCCTTGTTGCGCTCATCCAATTAACGCCTCCCGCTCATGCGCAGCAGCGCGTGCTTGGCGCCGACATCTCTTATTGGAATTCGGGCAGTTCCAGCACGGGCATCTCGCAGGCGAACTGGAACACGGCCCACACAAGCGGCGGAATCGAGTTCGTCTGGCTTCGCGCCACGCGCGGCGGCACAACCGGCGTTGATCAGCCCCAGGGAACGCCCGGCGGAGGCAGCACGGCAACGCTTTCTCACCGTTACGACGATTCTCGCTTCGTTCAGAATCTTATTCGCTCTACCTCGGCTGGAATTCTGACCGGCTCCTACCACTTTGGCAGGCCGGATGTCGCCGGCAACACGGGGACCGACGAAGCCGACCACTTTCTGCAGATGGCAGGCGCCTGGATGCGTCCCGGGTATCTGATGCCGGTGTACGACATGGAGGCCGGCTCCGGCGGCGACGCGATGGCCCAATATGCGTTGGATCTTTCCAATCGGATTTACTCGGTGATGCAGATCAGGCCGGGGATTTACGTTAACGGCAACTACTCACAAATCCTCCAAGGCGCGACGCAAACGCGACGTGACGCTCTGGCTAAGCCGGGACCTTACGCGCCGAGCGTCGTCAGCCCGGCGTATCCCATGTTATGGGACGCGCGCTATGTCGACGCCGACTATCAAACCGCTAATCCCAAGGACAGCTTTTCCGGCTTCTACGGTCCTTGGGACGACTACGGCGATTCACAGCCCTGGGACTTTTGGCAGTACGACAGCGGTACGTCAATTCCCGGATTAAACGCCGTTGATACGACCGACGATATCGACATATCGCACGGCGACATCGAATACGTCCGCAACTTTCTCGTGCCGGCAGTGTGGTGGAACGACTCCAGCGGCGATTGGAGCGCGCTCGCCAACTGGAACAGCGGCCAAACGCCGGTGGCCCCAGTGACGCCGCGTGATCAGGCGACTCCCTACGCCACCGGCGGACTCCCGACGCCGCGTCTGCCAGGCGCCGCCGGCAGCGGCGTCACCTCCGGGCAATACGACACGGTGATCCTTGAGCGGCCCAGTGCGAATATCACCGTGACGCTGTCGAGCGGCTCATACGACATTCGTAAGATGTATATGCGCGAGTCACTTGAAATCACCGGCGGATCGCTGACGATCAACTACAACCCCGAGTATCGGCTCGATAATTCCTCGACCGTGCGGCACGGCGGCCCGATTTCGGCGCAGTTCTCCGGGCCGGTCACCATGAGCGGCGGCAGCCTGAGCGTGCACACCTTGCAAGTGGACGCCAACAAGACGTTCACGCTCGGCGGCGGGACGTTGACGCTCGACACGATGAATATGATGCCGCTGGGCGCGACGCCGGCGAAGCTCGTCATCAGCGGCGACGTCACGATCAATCCGCTGAATGGCGCCAGCGCGGTGATCGAAAAGGGCGCCGGTTCCGGAAATACAGCAGTGCTTGATTTGGGCGGCGGCGCCCGGACGATCACTGTTGGCAATGGCGCCGCGGCCGTCGATCTGACCGTAAGCATTCCGGTGGCCAACGGTGCGCTGACGAAGGGCGGCGCCGGCACGCTCGCGCTCACCAATGCGAATAGCTACACGGGCAACACCGCCGTGCAAGCCGGAACGCTAAGCCTAGGCTTTGCCTCACTACCCAATGCGGCGGATGTGCTGATCTCCAGTGGCGCCGCGCTGAACCTGAACTTTGCCGGGACGGACATGATTCGCGCCTTGTTCTTGAATGGCGCTTCGCAGCCGGCAGGAACCTGGGGAGCTGTCGGCTCGGGGGCGCAATTCACCAGTCCCTTGATCACCGGCGCCGGGCTGTTGCAAGTGTCGGCGTTTGTCGGCGTCCCTCTGGCAGGTGACTTTAATTCGGACGGGCTGGTCGACAGTGCCGACCTGGCCGTGTGGCAGGCTAACAGCGGCTTGAGCGGAGCGATGCATTCGCAAGGCGACGGGAACGGCGACGGCGTCGTCGATGGCGCCGACTATCTGGTGTGGCAGGGACAGCTCGGAAGTTTGCCATCGGCCGTAGCCGCTGCGGCCGGTGTGCCTGAGCCTGCGACGGCGGTACTCGCCATTGCATGCGGCGCACTTCTACTGGCGAGCCGCGGCGCTACGCTCCGCGGATAAGCTGCCGAATGGCGTCGCCCTCATTGAGCGCGCCGGGAGCGTGGCTCTGCGGCGATTCGCTGGCAACCAACGATTTGACAGGTCTGGCGGACTTTTTTAGCTTAGATAGCGCTGACCGTGGGGGGAAAACACGGAGTCAGCGACCTTGTCTCCTAAACATCCGCCGCGTTCGAATTTTAAGTCGCAGCGCGCCGGCTCGCGCCTCCTCGTGCAGGAGGCCCGCCCGTGAGCCACTACCGCTACATCGCTTTCCCGCGCGGCCGTCAGCCGACCAAGGAAGAGGTCGAAGAGCTTCGGCGGCATGACCACGTGCTCGCCGGTCGCGTGGCGTACGGAACCAAGCGCGAGGACGGCCGCCTGACGATTGCCTTCGATGCGACGGTGTACGACTACGCGCTGGCGACCGAGCGCGGCTTCGAAGCGCTCGTCCGCGCCTGGCAATCGCACGGATGCGAGGTGCTGGAGCACCTGGCGTTCGTCAAAGACGCCAGCGCCCTGCGGCCGACCACGACCAATCTGCCGCGGTTCGAACACAAGCCGGCGAGCGCCGCCGGCGCGCCTGACAAGGTGATGACAGCCAAGGAGCTCGCGGCCAAGGAGGCCATCGGCCGCTCACGGCTGCAATTGCAGAAGACGCTGGGCCATTTCGAGTCGCTCGGCCGGCTCGCGGCGGCGGTTCCGTACGTCCTCATGGCGCTCGCCGCAATCGGCACGCTCGTCACAGGAGCCTACATCGGCACGAAACTAACAAACAGCGGCCGCGAACGGCGGCAGCAGACGATCGAACGGGCCGCGGAGGAGACGCTGAGGCGGCCAAAGCATGACGAGGCGCCCGCCGCGGACGGAAAGGCCGCCGAGGCGAAGCGCTGATGACCCTGCCTCGGTTGGGTTGAGGCCTTTCAGGCCTGAAGAACATGCTGGCGTTTGCACCATCTAGCAGGTTTCGGGGTATATCAAGCCATGTGAAAGTCGCCGCTCTACTTCCACACGTGGAGCAGCAGTAAGAGCGACACCGTGCCGTCGATGATCGGTTCGTTCGTGGAGAAATCCTCGGCCATGTCATGATACACGGCCACGTCGGACTGGAAGCGAGCGAGCTCATCGTTGGCAAATGCGTTGCCGAATTTCAGGCTGTCGTTGATATCCTTGTACACCGGGCCGTCCACCAGCCCGCCGACCGGCAGGTGGTGGGCCAGCTTGTAAAACATGTGGTGTGGCCGGCTCGCCGCCCTGCCCTCTTCGGGCACACCGATGACGAACGAGACGCCCCACGGATTGCGGCCGAAGATCCAATCGCGGGCCTCGGCCCCGAGCTCGCGGTACCGCGTGTCGCCGGTCATTTGCTCGTAAAGCGCGGCTTGCGTGGCCAACGCGACGACGTCGTTCGTCGAGCACCACACCAAGGGCGTGCCGAGACGGTAGGGGTTTTTCACGGCCCGCGCACGGAGGCGCTCCAGACCTTCGCGATAGTACTCGGCGAGCCTGGCCTGTTCCGCTTTCGGAACGTGCGGCCACAGCCGCCAGTGGGCGAGGTTTACGTAGGGAAAGAATTCATAGTGCCCGTGGCGATCCTCGCCCATCCAGGGATTGCCGGCGGCGTGATGGGCGTAATCGATGGCCTGAGTGAGATACGATTCGTCTTTCGTAGCCTTGAACAGCTCCGTCGCGGCCCATTCGAGGTCGTCGTAGTAGCTGCTCTCGCCGTAGTAGTAAGGCGCCCGGACCGGGACCGACATCGCAACGCCCGGCTTGGACTGGGCGAGCTTGTAGAGCGACTTCGCGGTTTCCAGCTCGCCAGCCAGGGTGAGCGCCGCTGAACTGCGGCCGGCTAAGTTTGCCAGGCCGGTGGATTTGTTCTTGTATTTCGGCCCCTGCGGAGCGCCAGTGGCGCGCCAGGCCGCGCGCGGCCCGCCGGGGCCGCGGCCGGAGTCGCTCTTGTCATCGTGCCACAGCGTGTTCGGCGGCAAGTGATCGCGGTCGTCGCCGATTTGCACGTAAATGGCGTCCGCCT
>JAICUM010000326.1 GCA_025935855.1 Pirellulales bacterium
CAACTCCACGCCGGCTCGCAATGCCGCCGTCATGGAGCCCGTCCGCGCCGCCGGCTATCCCACCGCCGCCTTCGCCTATCCGAACGACTGGGACATCGCGGACTCCGCCGCGCTCATGTCGCGGCAGTTCAAGCAGTTCGCCAAGGATCATCCGGACCAGAAAATCGCCCTGGTCACGCATTCCATGGGCGGCCTAGTCGCCCGCGCCGTCATTGAAAACAGCGATCTCGATCCCGGCGACGTCACCCGCCTGTTGATGATCGCCCCGCCGTCGCAGGGCACACAACTGGCCCAATTTGCGGTGGCGACCGACCTGTGGGAACATTGGATCGCCCGCCACGACGGCGGCGGCTGGACCCGCTGGCGGGATTCGATCATCGACGGTCTCGGCGAAGCCGCCGACGATTTGATCCCCGACTCAGAATTCCTAACCGAACTGAACGCTCGGCCGCGCAACCCGCACGTGCATTACACGCTTTTTCTCGGCACCAGCGCCACGGTGTCGCAGGATGAAATGAACTGGATGCGCGACATCATCAAGAAAACCGGCGGCCATTTCCCGGGCCTGCGCAGCGGCGCCGGTAAGCTCAACACGATGCTCGCCGACATGGACGAACTGATCGACGGCAAAGGCGACGGGGTCGTCGCCCTCAAACGCGGCCGCCTGGCGGGCGTGGATGACGTCGTCATCCTTCCCTTTGGTCACCTTTCCTGCACCGGCAAACCGGATCGTGAAGAAGTGAAGCAAGTGCAAACTGAGCTGCTGGCTCGGTTGAAATAGATTTCATCGTAGGTCTACGCTCAACAAAACTCGAACCGGACAAACACTCAGTAGATGCTGATTCAAAAAAATCTTCAGTTTCGTGTCGTTGCGAACCGCCTGGCGGCGCTCGCCGCACTTGTTTTCGCCATTTCCGCCGAATCGCGCGTTTGTGCCGAACCGCCGCTACGGGCTGCGACGTTTCAAGTCGATGTCACGCCGCCGCTCGGCACTCCGCTGTGCGACGCGCTGGTGGTACCGGCCTCGGCGATTGACGATCCCCTGTCAGCCCGCGGCATCGTCCTAATGCCGGCCGGGCAGAAGCCGATCGTGCTGGTGGCCGTGGACTGGGTGGGCATCGGCAACGACGGGAACGTCCAGTGGCGGCAAGCCTTGGCCGACGCCGTCGGAACCACGCTCGATCGCGTCGAGGTCCACACGCTGCATCAGCACGACGCCCCAGGCTGCGATTTTGACACCGAACGCCTCTGCGTCCAGCACGGGCTGAGCGGCCAGGAGTTCGATCCCAAGTTCGCCCATGAAGCCATCAGTCGCGCGGCAAGCGCGGCCCGCGAGGCCCGCGCTCAAGCCAAACCCATTTCGACAATCGGCGTCGGACAGGCGAAAGTCGAAAAAGTTGCCTCCACACGGCGCTGTCTCGGCGAAGACGGCAAGGTGGCTTTCGTTCGCTACACCGCCTGCCGCGATCCCAAAGGGCAGGCTTACCCCGAAGGAACGATTGATCCCTATCTGAAGGAGGTCAGCTTTTTCGATGGCGACAAGCCGGTTGCGATTCTCACCTACTATGCCACGCATCCGCAGAGCTACTACGGCAAGGGTCGCGTGAGCGCCGATTTTCCGGGACTGGCCAGGTCCATGTTCGAGGCCGCCACTCCTGGCCCTGAGCACATTCATTTCAACGGCGCCGGCGGCAACGTCACCGCCGGCAAGTACAACGACGGCTCGCCGCCCATGCGGAAGGTGCTGGCCGAACGCATGGCCGCCGGGATGCTCGCCGCGTGGCAGGATTCGGAGAAGTTCCCCGTGGAGGGCGCCAATATTCAATGGGACACGCGCGAAGTGGCCCTGCCGCCGGCGGCTTATCTGGACGAAGCGAAACTCCTGGCCACGATTGATAACAAGGACGATCTCTTGCGCAATCGCATTCAGTCAGCGCGGGCCCTGGCCTGGCTTAACCGCTGCAAAGAGGGCAAGACGATTACCGTCTCACGATTGCGAATCGGCAAGGTCGATCTGCTCAACCTGCCCGGCGAAGCTTTTGTTGAATACCAACTGGCCGCCCAGAAGCTGCGCCCGGAGTCGGTTGTGTGCGTCGCCGCCTACGGCGACTACGGCCCGGGCTATATCGGCCTCACGAGGTCTTACGCCGAAGGCGGCTACGAAACGAGCGACTGGGCGACACGCGTGGCGCCCAGCGTCGAGCCGGTGCTAATGAAGGCCATTACCGAGCTGATGAAATAAACCGAGAAACAGTCTCGAAGTGGAAGGCGACGGCTAAATATCTTGTGCGGAACTGCTTGACATATTTCGGCGTCGAAATAAATAATGGGCAGGTCCCGCCGCCTCCGTCTTCGCGCTCGTCAACTTCATGGCTTCCCTTGAGTCCTCGCTGGTTCAGCGGCTTCGCCTAAGCGACGGCGCGTCGCGCATTGAGCTCGCTCGCGCCATGGAATTGGCCCCCTCGACCGTTGGCCTGTACGTCGATCGATTGATTGAGCAGGGATTTTTGCGCGAGGGAGCCAAATCAAGGCTGAGCGCCGGACGGCCGCGCGTGCTGCTGGAGCTGAATCCCAAGGCTGGCTACTTTGTCGGCGTCGAATTTGAAGCCCGGCAGTTGACGGCGATTTCGCTCGACTTCTCGAATCGCACGCTCAAGCGGCATCGGCAAACGCTCCGTGCGACCGACACCGCCGACACGGTACTCTCGAAGATTGAGGAAGGGGTCGAGGCGGTGTCGGCTCGCGGGAAGCGGCTGCTCGGCGTCGGCGTGGCGGTCCCCGGCACGGTCGATAACGAGCGCGGCATCGCCGTACACTACGAATTCATCCGCGGCTGGCAGGACGTGCCAATTGTCGAGACGTTGGGCGAAAAGTTCGGAGTGCCCATCTTTTTAGAGAATAACGTCCGATCGATGGCGCTGGCCGAGCGATGGTTCGGCCTGGCTCGGGAATGCGAAAACTTTATTTGCCTCGGCATCCGTAGCGGCATTGGCGCCGGCGTCGTCCTCAGCGGACAACTGTACCGCGGCGAGAACAACTTCGCCGGCGAAATCGGTGGGTGGGTCTGCCCGGCGGAGACAGCGCCCGAGAGCAGCTCCCCGGCGAAACTTGAAGAGCTCGCCTCGGTGCGTGCCATTCTCAACCAACTTGCGGCGGCGATTGCCAACGGTCGCAAGTCCGCGTTGTCCGGCAGACCTTTGCGCGGATTCACAGTGGACGACTTATCGCGCGCCGCGCGTGAGGGCGATCAGCTCGTTCTGGAAAAGCTGCAGCAGGCGGGCGAGATTCTCGGTCGAACGATCTGCCAGATGAGTTTGCTTTTGAATCCCGAAATGGTCGTCGTCGCTGGGCCGTTGGCGGAGCTGGGCGACTTGTTTCTCGAGTCGATGCGCCAAGCGGCCGTCCGTCACACGCCGGCGTTGCATGCCCGCACGCCGCGCATCGTCGCTTCTGAGCTTGGCCAGTATAGCGGCGCCCTCGGGGCGGCAGCCCAAGCGGTCCACCAGTGGGAACCCTCGCTTTAGCATCTTCAAGGAAGTCAGCAACAATGGCGACGATCATGGAATCGATTCAGCTGAAAGAAAGCGGAGCGCTGCCGGCGGTTGGATTCGGCCTCTGGAAAGTCGAACGCGAGAAGGCGGCGCCCATGGTCGAGGCCGCGGCGGCTGCCGGCTACCGGCATTTCGATTGCGCGTGCGACTATGGCAATGAGGCTGAGGTGGGCGTCGGACTACAGACGCTCATGAAGAAAGGCCTCTGCCGGCGCGAGGACTTTTGGATCACCTCCAAACTTTGGAATACCTACCACGCGGCCGAGCATGTGCGGCCCGCGCTGGAGCGAACGCTCCGTGACTTGCGATTGGATTACCTCGACCTGTATCTGATTCATTTTCCCATCTCGCAGAAGTTCGTTCCGTTTGAGAAACGGTATCCGCCCGGCTGGTTCTATGATCCGGACGCGAAGCACCCGCACATGGAGCTGGATCGCGTGCCGATCAAAGAAACCTGGCTGGAGATGGAGAAGCTTAAGCGGGCTGGTTTGGCGAAGCACATCGGCGTGTGCAACTTCAGCACGGCGCTCCTGCAGGACTTGCTGAATTGGGCGGACATTCCGCCGGCAGTGCTGCAAGTGGAGATGCATCCGTATCTGACACAATCCAAACTGCTTCGCTTCTGCCAAGAGCGAGAGATCGCCGTGACGGCGTTTTCGCCGCTGGGGGCCGCCTCTTACTTTTCCATCGGCATGGCTGATCAAGGCGAATCGGTGCTGGAACCGGCATCGGTTCGGCAGATTGCCGAGCGCCATGGCCACTCACCTGCGCAGATCGTGCTCCGCTGGGGCGTGCAGCGCGGAACGGTGGTGATTCCCAAGACCAGCCGGCCCGAACGCCTGCGCGAGAACCTTTCGATCTTCGATTTCAGCCTCACGGCAGAGGAGATGGCTTCGATTGACGCGCTGAATCGAAATCGGCGATTCAACGATCCCGGCGACTTCTGCGAGCGCGCCTTCAACACCTTTTGCCCGATCTACGATTAAATACTTTGGAGAGCCTTAATGGACCGCCGCACGCTCGACGTATCGCCCGTAGCGCTGCCTGGGCAGCTTGAACTTTACGGAAAGCCGTTTCCATTGGTCTTGGCCTGCAAGACGGCCGATGTCACCCGCGACGAGGCGGTCGCCTGGGCGTCAAGTCAGGCGCCGCGGCTCATTGACCTCGCGGGCGAACATGGGGCGGTGTTGTTCCGCGGCTTTCCGCTGCGCGACGCAAACGACTTCGACGCGTTTGTCGGCGCTTTTAACATGCCGAACTTTCCGTACAAGGAGTCGCTGTCAAACGCGGTGCGGGTGAATTGGACCGATCGCGTATTTTCGGCCAACGAGGCGCCGGCCAGCGTCACGATCTACTTCCATCATGAAATGGCCCAAACGCCCATTTTTCCCGGTCGGCTGTTTTTCTTCTGCGAGAAGGCGGCCGAGGAAGGGGGCGAAACTCCGCTGTGCCGCTCCGACGCGCTGTTGGAGCGGCTCGCCGAGCACTGCCCGCAATTCGTCAAAGACTGTGAGAGCAAGGGACTGATCTACACGAACGTCATGCCCTCGCACGACGATGCGCAATCCGGCATGGGCCGGAGCTGGCAAAGCACGCTCGGCGCTGAGACCCGCGAGGCGGCGGAAGGCCGGCTGCGCGCGCTCAATTATTCGTGGGAGTGGCTCGATGACGGCTGCCTGCGAGTGAGCACGCCGGTGCTGCCGGCCGTGCGCGAAGTGGGCCGGGGGCGTAAGTCGTTCTTCAATCAACTGCTCGCCGCGTTCCAGGGATGGAAGGATTCGCGTAACGATCCGGCGAAAGCTATCCGCTTCGGCGATGGCTCGCCCCTAGATCGAGACGCCGTGATGACGGCGGCGGAGCTCGCCGAGGAGGTCACCTTCAACGTGCCGTGGCAAGCAGGCGATGTGGCCCTTGTCGATAATCTCGTGGCGATGCACGGCCGACGGACGTTTGCCGGGACGCGAAAAGTGCTCGCCTCGCTGGCGTGCAAGGATACGCACCTACCGCTGAAGGGCGCGGCCGCGGCGCGAGCCGCAAAACCGCACTTCGCGGCTAAGCCGCAAGCGGCGATTTAGGCAAAAGGCCGGAAAAATCGATTTTTC
>JAICUM010000445.1 GCA_025935855.1 Pirellulales bacterium
GTGCTGGGGATTTTGGCGCTGGCGATGATTGCGCTGCTCGTGGTTGTGCTGGCGCACTGAGTTGGGGCCTTAGCGTCGCGCACCGGCGGGCAGGCTTGCCCGCGGCTATTTTTTCATTTGCGATGCGCCGCGTGGCTCGATGAACGCTGCTAATCCGGTGAGCATCGCGAGGCAGAAGGGGAGCCAGCCGCTGGCTAGGGCGAAGGCCAACCAGAGAACCGCGCCGGCGGCGAGCACCAGCGGCCTGGCGAGGCGGATCCAGATGAGGGCCGGCATGGTGAGCAGGTAGAGCGTCATCGCGTGGCTCCAGGCGGCGATGAGGCGCGGGCTGTTGATGAGCGCGCTCGTGTCGAGGTACGACATGCCGGGGCGGGCGGCGGCGAGCCAGACGCCTTCGCCGCTCCACCAGACGTTGTCGGGAACGCCGAGCTGGGCCCAGCCGATCATGAGGTGGATCAGGACGATGTGGATTTGGATGAGGCGGAGGGAGATGGTGTTGCCGGGGGAGAGAGGCTGGAGGCTGGAGGCTGGAGGCTTGAGTGTTGTGGGGTTCGCGTTTCTTTTGAACAGGGAGCGGAGGCTGAGGGCGTCGGTGCAGCGGCCGATGCAGAGGTAGAGGAGCAGCATCGAGAGGATGACTTCGAACTGGCCGGTGACTAGCGGGGCGCGGGCGAAGAAGCTGATCGTGACCGCCGCGGCGGCGATGGCGATGGCTCGGCCGCCGATGCCGAGCGTGTAGAGCGCAAGCACCGACAGCGAGAGCCAGTAGGCGGGCCACAGCAGGCTCGGCGGAAGGACGTCCAGCAGCGAGCGCTGGCCGAGGTACGGGAAGCTTACGCGGTAGAAGTTGCCGATGAGCGACATGGGGAACATGCCGCCGTCGCCGAACCAGCGTTCGAGGTCCAGCGCGTAGGTCGCCACGGCGTAGAGCGCGAGCAGGCCGGCGGCGATGCGCAGGGCGGCGAGCGTCGTGGCGCTCGACGGCGTGAACCAGAAGCGGTTCCAGCCATTGCCGACGGCGGCGTTGAGCGTGCGGAAGTAGCGGGTGATGGGGGTCACAACTTTATTGTTCCAATTCCTTCCCCCTTGATGGGGAGGGTTAGGGAGGGGTGATTGTGGAGCGGGTACGCGCTTCACCCTCACCCCAGTGCTTCGCACAGGCTACCGCACTGCGCTCGGTCGCTACTAGCGACCGTGCTCATTTGGTCCCTCTCCCGGAGGGAGAGGGAGCCAGAAGATCATGGTTGCGTTGGCGTGGCGAAGGCGCGTAGGCCTTCGGCGGTTTCGCGTGTGCCTTGGTAGTGGCCTTCGTGCGGGTCCCAGATCAACTCGATGACGATCGGCGGCGGGGGCGGCTTTTTTACTTCTTGCTGTTGCAGGCCGCCCTCGCGCATGACGTATGAATACGTGACTTCGGTCGCAATGGCTTGAGGCAGCCGCTGCGAGGGAATCCGCAGGCAGCGTAGCGTGTAGTTGTCGGCCGGCAGGCCCTCGACTTTGATCCAGCGCTCGACGATGGCCAGCGGAATGGCGGTGCGCAGGTCGTTGCTTTGATCGTAGGCCGCGTCGAACAGGGCGATTTGCTTGGCGAGATTCTGGTAGCGCTGGCGGCGGATGCGGAGGACCATGCTGTCCGAGGGCAGCTCAGCCAGCACGGCGCCCTCTTCGTCCGGCGAGGCGCCGGCGCGGAGCAGCTGCAGCTTGTGAATGCCGTCGTCCTCGCCGGCGCCGGCCAGCGGAAAGGAGTACGACAAATCCATTTGCAGGAATTGCAGGTATTGTTTGACGAGCGGCACGCGGCTGAGCGACGGGCCCAAGAGGGAGCGGCCGCCGCCGAGATTCACGACGACGCCCACGCCGAGGGCGAAGAAGTGCAGGATCAAGAGCACCGTCGCGATGCTCTGCCAACGCGGCGGCTGGGTGGTCGCAGGGGCAGGCGGAGACGGCATGGCGGCGGGCTTACGACGATGTCCTAACGCGGAGGGGCGAGTCTCTCAGCGTAGGATGGCGGCCGCTGGGGTTCAACCCGGGATTTCGGACGCCCTTGCTGGCGCTGCGGGCTCCCTGTCTTTACGAGTTGACTTTTACCGTCGGGTCGTCGGCGACGGCGACCCAGACGTGGACGTGGGGGGCGCCGCGGTAGTGCCAGACGAATGACGGGCCTTCGAGCCGCCAGATGTCCCACACCTGGTCCTTGCCGATGTCGCCTTCCTGGTAGAAGGCGAGGTGGCAGGCGTCGATGCCGCCCTGCGCTTTGAGGCACTTCACGGCTTCGTCCTGATCGCTCTGGCGGTAGGGCTCGATGAGCTTGCGGACGACTTCCTGCACGCGGGCCTTTTGGTCGGCGGACAGCTCGGCGACTTGGATGCCATCGAACTTGCCGTCCTTGCCGCGGAAGGGGATGTCGCTTTCGCGCGGCGGCTGTTTTACCAATGCCTGCTTCCGCTGTTTGCCGTCGAGGGCCTGGTATAGCTTGTTTGCTTCGACGGCCTGCGGCCAGAAGACGTTGCCTTCGTGGGCGGCCTCTTCATTCAGCGTGCCTGTGGGGTCGTGGCCGTAGAAGATCGGGCCGCCGAAGGCGACGTGCTCGTTCGAGTCGCCGTCGCAGCGGAGCGTGGTGTGGCGGCCGGTGAGGACTAGTTCGCTTTTGCCGTCGCCGGGCTTGCCGAAGATGGCGATGCTGTTGTTCACGCCGAAGCCGCCGCCGTCGTCCTCCTGCTGCTTGGCGTAGCGTTCATGCCACTCGGGATTGACGATGCCGTGGAAAATGGCGCGGACCAGTTCTTGCTGGTCCTTCGTGTAGAATTCGCTGTCGATCGTGGGCTTGGTGATGTTCCAGTTGGCGGAGACGCGCGTGCGCAGCAGGCCGAGCTTCGGGTCTTTGTGATCCCAGGGGAAGCAAATGGCTTCGCGCTGCTTGGGGGAGAGCGAATCGTAGAGGAGCTTGACCAGTGATTCGGGCTTGGCGTCGGTCGCGATGCCGTCGGCCAGCAAGTGTGGGGCGAAAGCGGCCGCAGCGCCAAGGGCGAGGGCAGATTGACCGGCGTGAGCGAAGAACTCGCGGCGGTCGAGACGCGGGAGGATGGTACGGACGACGTTCGGTTCGCGGAAAGCCATTGCTGAGGCTCCTGCATCCGTGGAGAGGTGGGGATGTCGCCGTGAGCGGGCGGCGACGCTAGTCATTAGACCGTGGCGGGGGTTGGAGTGCAAACTTCGCAAGTGTAGCCATCTCGCTCCGCGAGATGGACGCCTCTCGCGGAGCGAGAGGCCTACACTTGCGCTCGGCAGGAACCTTGGCCTCGCGGTATATTGCCGAGATGAGTGAACCCCAAGAACAATCGCCGCGGGATCGTTATCCGCATATTTATGTGTCGGACACCGACTTGGACTTTCCGTCGTACCAGTCGATGGGGTTCGGGCGTTATTCGCACTTTGAGCAACTGGCCGTCGGCGGAAACGCCATTATCCGCACGTGCCGGGACAAGAATCTCGGCCGGACGGTGGTGATGAAGACGCTTCATCCGCACCTGGCGGGCAACGAGTACATGCAGTCGCGATTCTTGCGTGAGGCCCGCGTGACGGCGCAATTGCAGCATCCGGTGACGGTGCCGGTGTACGACCTGGGGCGCGATCTGGAGGACCGGCTGTACTTCACGATGAAGAAGGTCGAGGGCGAGACGCTCCGCGGCATTATCGAGCGGCAAGCGGCCGGCGACAGCAGAGCGCTGGAGGAGTTCGACTTGGAGCGGATGCTCGGCGTGCTCGTGCAAGTTTGCAATGGACTTTCCTACGCGCACGTGCATGGCGTCGTCCACCGGGACGTGAAGCCGGAGAACATTCTGGTCGGAGCCTTCGGCGAAGCGGTGCTCCTCGACTGGGGCGTCGCCAAGGTATGGGCGATGGAGCGGGACGACGCGGAGGATCGCGTCATGCGGCATCAGGTGCTGACCGACGTCAATCAGCGGCCGGGGACGCCGCTGTATATGTCGCCCGAGCAGGTGCGCGGCGGCGGGGCGGAGATCGACGGCCGGACCGACGTGTACAGCATGGGGGCCGTGCTGTACGAGGTGCTGACGCTGAGCGAACCGCTGCGCGGCAAACAGGTGCAGGAGACGTTCAACAAGATCGTCAGCGAAATGCCGGAGGCGCCGCAGCGGCGCGCGCCGGGGCGGAAGATACCGGCTGAACTGGCGGAGATCGCGATGAAGGCGCTGGCCAAGCGGCCGGAGGATCGGTTCGGGACGATGCCGGAGATGGTCGAGGCGATTCGGGACTTCCGCGGGCGGGCGCTGGAATCGTTGCCGAACGCTTGATCGGCGGAA